>JBDTIR010000030.1:0-6401 GCA_039936275.1 Isosphaeraceae bacterium
ATGCATACACGGATCTCGTCGCAGCCACCGCAAGCTCAAAGAGTCGACAGCCTGATATCACGCTCCCAGAATGGGTCTATGAGATCAAGTTTCCCCTCCGGGCAATCCTTGAGGAATATGGCAACGCCAATTAGCGATGGCGAATGGCTGCCCAGAAGATGATGGAGCGCGAGAACGTCATCAGTCTGTCCACCGTGCAGACGCTCTTTAACAAGTTCTTCCGCAAAGGGCACAAGTTCTTCCGCGACCAGTTCGGCGCCTGGATGTCCCGGCCGGATGCGAAGACTCGGCTCTTTGGCGTCTTGCCGGCGGCTTATATCGCGAAGAACTCCCAGGACAAGAGCGCGGCTCGGGAAGCCGCGATCGACCAGTTCGAGGAGCGGTTTCGCACAATCTTCCAGCGACGGCACGACTGCATCCACAATTGTGACCGCCCCAGAGTGTCGCCGCAGCCGCTCGACAAGGGCGGCACCGTGCTGAAGGTTATCCAAGACGTCGAGTTCCTGGTGCATCGAAGCGACGAGCACATCAACGCCGAGTTCCGTCAGTTCCTCGTCGGCGCGAAATGTTCGGCGGTGACCATCGCTCAGGCGGGGTACTGAGAGGCGATCCGGGAAGATGTGCTACTCTCGGGCGGCTACGGACAGGAAGAACTGGGGCGAGCCGGCGCGTACCGGGTCTACCAGGATCCCGCCGACTTACTCAGGCGCCTCGATGAAGTCGGGGCCCGGGCCACGGTCTGACGTGCGACGTCAAACTCAAGGCAACGTCTCTCCATCCTCCGCTCCCCGTCGCCAGCGCTGCCGCAACGCCGAAGCGGCTGCGGCAAGCGCCGGATCGGCGTCGATCCGCGCGGCGGCGGCTCGGCAGGCGTGGCGAACCGTCGCCGGGTCGCGACCGCCGAAATAGGTACCGATCGCCGCGAAGCTCAAGGTCGTCAACTCGCGAGCCAGGTGCATCGCCAGATGCCTTGGCCCGACCAGAGAGGCATGGCGGGCCGACGACCGGATCGCGCTCGGACGGATGCCAAACTTGGCGGCCACGTCCTTGACGATCAGGTCCACCGAGATCGAAGGCGTGGCCCCGTCCTCGGCAAGAATGGACTCGATCTCGGCGATCCCCAAAGGGCCATGCCCGACCCGACCGGCCAGGGCGATCCGGGCAAGCCAGCCGTCGAGCGTGCGGTAGCCGTCGGCGGCGTCGGACAGGGAGTCAACAGCCTCGGCCGATAGACGAAGCCCGCGCCCGTGGTCCAATAGATAGCGGCGACGCGAGGCCGGCCCGGGCCGATCGATCCGTACTGACAGGCCGCCGACCAGGCGATTGACCAGCCGGGTCGGCCAGCCAGACCACTGCCCCGGTCCGACCCGAGCCGAGACTGCCACCCCGCCTCCCGTTGCGGCAAGGGCGTCGAGCGTATGCCCCAGTTCCTCCAATGCCAAAGGGGCGCGCTCCAGGGCGTGCAGGTCGTCCAGGACCAGCAAGTCCAGATCGCGAAACCGCCCGCGCACCTCGGCCCAGCCGCCAGACCGCTCGGTCGCCTCGTGGCAGAGCGCGACGAAGACCTCGGCCCCCAGGTGCGCCACCGAAGATTCCGGCCGACGCGCCAGCCGCTCGGCCACCAAACCCGCCAAAAGCCGCGACTTGCCCGATCCCGAAGGCCCATGCACCACCAAAGGTGACAACGCCGGGTCGTCCCCCTTGGCCATCGCTAACACCCCGGCATGCGCCAGCGCATTCTCCGGCCCGACCAAGAACCCATCCCAAGGATGGGTCCGTGACTCCTCCGACGAGGCCCCCATCCCGTTCAGCCTCCCTCTTGAAAAAAAGAACCCCCGTCCCCAGGGCCGTTCTCAGCCGTCCTAGCACGTCACGCCCTCCGCGCGAAGTCCAAATCAAAACCGCCACATCGCAGAGGTTTCCCACACTCCCAACCACGATCATGAGAATCTGGGGATACTCGTCCTCCCTTCAAACGTCCCAGGTTCCCGGCCAGGCATTGGGCGGAAAGAGGGCGGAACGTGAGCACCGAACAATCCCGGGCTCGGCGTGCCGGGGTCTAGGCGCCGCGAGGTCCGATACTCCGAACCCGGGAACAGAAAGGGGAAGGTTTCACTCTTTCTCCTTTGAGCACCGTTTTCTGGAAAACGCGGTGGTGTGGCCGCCCCGGTCGAAGCACGCCCGGCCCGTGCAGGAAGTCCGTCCGAAAATACCCCGGTCGGATCGTCCTTTTTTTCACAAACTTTTTTCTTGACAGGTTAGAATTGGGCATTGAGAATGACGCCGTGTTCGGGACCATATAAACACGAACGTCAAATGAAACGGACGTCTTGTCCGTCCAACTCAGGTCAGGCAACCCATAGATTATTCTGACGAGATTCCCAGGTCTGCACACAAGTTGAAAGGTGGATTCATGTCAGACAGAAGTCCGGCGTGGCTCGCTCTTCTCCTCAGCGGATTCGCCCTTGTCACAATCTCTGGAGTCGCGGCGGTGCGTTCCATCGCTTCGCCGGGCCGTCTGAAGGTCTCTGAGGCCGCCCTGACATGGCAGAGCCCCGCATCGGACGGCGCGAGTCGAAGTGTCGCGGAGAACCTTCGGTACGAGTTGCGCAATGACGGGGGACGCCCCGTCCGCATCCTCTCGGTCGAGTCGGGTTGCGGCTGCACGAAACAACACCTGTCGGCTGAGATCATCAAGCCGCGCGAGTCGGCCTTCCTGACGGTCCAACCGACGCCCCTGCTCTTCGGCGAACGCCGAGTGCCGATCACGCTGCACACGGATTCGCCGTCGAGCCCCGTCGTCAACCTCTCGCTCCGGATTTTAGGCGGGCAGGATCCACCCTTTTTGCTGTCCGTGGACGGAGACCTGAGATTTCGGGATTGTGAGGCCGGGGATGAATTGGAAGTCGTTGTCCAGACGGTCGAGCGATCCTCCGAGGCGGATCGCGAGCCGGTGCTCCGATCCGACCTGCCCTTCCTCCGGTTCGATCGAAAGGGGACACGGATCAAGCCGTCTGGACACTCAGCCGACATCCTCGTCAGAACCTCGATTTACAGCGTCCAGATCGCATCGACGCCTCCGGGCGACTCGTTCCACGGCGAGGTTGTGGTGATCGATCCCTGGCTCCCGGAACATGTCAACAAGCTTCGAGTCCGCGGCGAAACGTCTCCGCCCATCCGCGCCGTTCCGGCGCGACTCGTCGTCAGGCTGACGGGGGAGAAGAAAGACGGTCTCCCCGGGACGTTCGCGGTCCTGGTGAAGACACCGAACGAGGCAGACTCGGTTCGCGCTGAGCCGACGGGAGACGATAACCCGTTGCTCGTCGAGGCGGTCGACGCCGATGATACCGACGGGAAATTCGTGCGGTTCCGCCTCCGGTGGAAGCCGGGGCAGTCCCCGCGGCCCGGGCTCTCTCACATCGCGATCTCATCATCCTCTGGGGAGCGGGGAGTGAGATTGCCGGTCCTGGTTCAGGAGAATGCGCCATGACATCCGATCAAGGGCACGGGGCGTTTACTCGCCGGCGTGGCGGGTTCACGCTGATTGAGCTCCTTGTCGTTATCGGGATACTCAGCATACTGGCCGCGCTGCTGCTGCCCGCCGTCCAGTCGGCGCGCGAGGCGGCCAGGCGGGCGCGCTGCGCCAACCACCTCCACCAACTCATCATGGCCGCCCACGGATTCGAGTCCGCCCACGGCGGCTTCCCGGGCGGGAAGTCCACGGCGACGCTCGCCCCCCCATGCACTGGCTCGGCCGTTCCAACGGTCTGTTCCCTGCTGCCCTACCTCGACCATCGCGCGACCTACGACGCGATCAACTTCAGCACCATGTGTTACCTCAACCTGGAACAGACCGCGAAGGCGGGGAACGCGACGGCGGCCGCGCAGGTGATCGCCGTCTTCCTCTGCCCGTCCGATCCCCGGGCCCGTGGCAGGGGCACGGACCTGGCCCCCAACAGCTATCGGACCAATCGTGGACGGGGGGAACTCCGGAAGTTGGCTCCGAATGTCTACGTTGATGTCGCTGATGGAGCCCTCAATGTTTCACCAGGTGTTCTCTCCCTGGGTGAGTTCCGCGACGGCCTCTCGAACACGCTGGCCTTCTCCGAGAAGCCGATTGGATCGGGGCCGGGAGGAGTCTATCTCCCGTTCCGGGACTGGCTCTCCATCCGGTACGGCGGGGTCACCACGGACGATTGGGTTGACGCCTGTTCTCGGACCTGGAAGGAATCCGCCCCCATGACCAACGCCGGTGGGTCCTGGCACCTCTCCACCCATGTCTATACCGACTTCTACGTAAAGCGCCCGCCGAACGATCCCATCCCGGATTGCGGCGGGGTCGGCGTGGCCGGGCAGGGCGTGTTCACGGCGCGGAGTTACCACCCGGGCGGGGTCAACGCGGCCCTGGCCGACGGCTCCGTCCGCTTCTTCGGCAATGGAACCGACGTCATGACCTGGCGCGCCCTTGGGACGCGCGCCGGGTCGGATTAGACCGTGTCCCGGATCCGATTCCATCCCGGACCCGCTCATGGTCTTACTTCACCACGTTCCATGACGAGTCGCTGGAGGGCTGACCGATGCGAAGTGCTCTGACGAAGCTGTTCACGCTAACGGCCGGGACGATTCTCGTGCTTGATCTGATGTCTCACGGCCTTCTCTCGCGGGCGCAGTATCCTGCATATCCGTCGGTCCAAGGAGTTCCTGATACCGTTTGCTTCCCCACCTCAGGGCCGGTCACCACTTGCCCCCTCTGTTCGCAGAGTTCGAATGTCTATGCCGCCGCGAGCGAGAGGCCAGGCCCCGGTTTTATCATTGGAGGCTGTGCATATTATGAAGGCAGTGAGGGCTTGACTTGTTACGGCACGTTCTGGGCGTGCCCGAAGGTCATGTGTCCGAATAACACCCCAGTGTATCCACCAGAATCCTGGTACAGCGGCAATTGGTGTAAATAAGACAATAGAATCCCGGGCGCGTGACGTGTATCCCGTGGCGCTCGAACCATTCCCGATCGCGGTACAGTCGCGCCTGGTGGGTCGTCGTCGCCAAGCCCTGTCTGACGGATCGAATGATTCAGTCGAGACTTGTCGGGTCCGCCGTACGGGCCGCCCTTGATGAGACCGGTTTGGTCCACATGGCGGATCCGACTTTCAAGTTTGATAAGCGTGCCGCAAAAATCTGATCGTTTTGCCGCGAAATCAACCGAAAGAGTGGGGCTTGACCAATTGTTGGAGCACGGTCAGGCTCCTGGAATGCCCCCAGTCCCTTCTCGCCAAACGCCCCTTTACTCATGAGAGTGTATCCATGGCGGATTCGATCCCGTCGGCGATGGCCGACAAATTGGCCTGGTTCACGGAGTCATGGTCGTCAGTTGAGCTCCGTGTTCACATCGACCAGACTCATTACGACGGGCAAGGGCGCGGCGAGGGCGACGAGCATTACATCGAGACCGCCCGGGGTCAGAGGTTGTACGAGAGGTCATGGCCGGGGGTGGAATCCGGCGCGACGGATCGCACGGCCGAATATGCGGACGGGACGAGGTTTGCCGAGGCGAACTGGAAGGGCGGTCGGCAGTTGAACGCGATCTACAAAACCGCGTTCTTCAACGAGGACACGGCGGCGAATGGATTTCGGCCCGCGCCGCTGGTGTTCCTCTACCTCCATCATCAGCCCCTGGCGAAGGCCCTCCCCAAGGCCGAGTCGCTCGGCCAGGATCGCCACCTGGGTCGTGACTGCGAGATCCTGCTGCTGAAGGGGGTGACGTGGTCGTTCCGGCCCGTCGACATGGTCTACCACCTCGACCGGGAGACGGCCCTGCCCCTGGAAGTGCGTTGCTTCGACGCCGGCGCCGACCGGGCGAACGACACACCCCAGTGGTACTGGGAGGCGCGATCGTTCGACCGCCTGGGGGACGGCCGGTACTGGCCAATGCGTTCGGCCGATTTCATATATGGCCCGACCAAAGGGGGCGGGACCAAGCTATACACGAGCCGGGAGATCCGGGTCGAGTCGATCCTGTTCAACAAGACATATTCGGCGTCGAGCTTCCGTCCCCCGGAGGAGCCCGGCGCCTCCGTCCTGGATCCCCACAACAAGCAGTACGTCGTCCCGGGAGGTAAGCCTCTCACCAAGGCCGATCTGACCGTCTCCGGGGTCGCGCCGGCCCCCGCCACACCGCCGACCCCGTGGACCACGACCGCCTCGACCGCCGGTCTGATCTTTGGCCTGGCCCTGCTTGTTGTAGGCTTGATCGTCTGGTGGAGGCAGCGGAGGTAGCAAGATTCAGTCCGGGTCGTCTGGGGGATCGTCCCCCCCGAGGCTCTCACATCAACCCGTTGGGAACCCACTCGACGCTCACTCGCGTTACGACCCGCCCGATCGCCGGGCCGCCACGCGGTCCGTTG
>JBDTIR010000031.1:0-4241 GCA_039936275.1 Isosphaeraceae bacterium
GCCCCTAGCGGTGGAGATGGTCAAGCCAATACCGCAGACTATGAGCAGCCAGTTCCGAAGGGTCCAGGAGGGCATGGTCAAGGAGTTCCCGAGGTGGGGGTCACAGGCCGACCGAAAATCGAACACCCACTTCCCAAAGAGTATACCGGCGCGGCCCTGGAGACCAGAGCGCGGATGAATCCAGAGATTTTTGATGCGTTTTCCGTCATAATCGCCATTGACCAAAGCAGGTTTCGCGACCCATGATGGGCCTTGCCCGCGACTTTGGACGGGACCTCCCCCCTAATTTGCCGAGGAAATCGCACTCATGTGGCACCTGACCAGCGCGGACGTGCCGTCGATCTTGATCACGATTGCTTCGCTGATCCTGCTGGAGGGGTTGCTGAGCGCCGACAACGCCTTGGTCTTGGCGGTGATGGTGCGGCACCTGCCCAAGGACCAGCAGAAGCGGGCCTTGCGGTACGGGATCTGGGGGGCGTTCATTTTCCGAGGGATCGCCATCGTCTTCGCCACGTTGCTGCTTCAGTTCTGGCAATTGAAGGTGATCGGCGGCCTGTACCTGATCTACCTTTCACTGAGGCATCTTCTGGGACCCAAACATGACGAGAGCGCCGACGCCAAAGTCCGTCCGGGGATGGGCTTCTGGGCCACGGTGGTCAATGTCGAGATCGCCGACATCGCCTTTTCGATTGATTCGATCCTGGCGGCCGTCGCGTTGATCGAGGGGATGCCCAAGCACCTTCAAGACAACAAGACGCTGGCGATGGAGATCATCTACATAGGCGGCATCCTCGGCATCATCATGATGCGGCTGGTCGCGGGGGTCTTCCTGGTGGTGCTGGATCGGTTCAAGGGATTGGCCGCGGGGGCGTACTATCTGGTCGCCTGGATCGGGATCAAGCTGGTCGAGAGCGGCTTCTTCGCTGCCTTGCATCCGAAAACCGCCCCGCCGCCCGGCGGCTGGCGCGATCAGGTTCCCGACATCTTCCGACTGATTCCCGAAATGCCCGACTGGGTGTTCTGGACGGGGATGATCACGATCATCGTCATCAGCCTGCTGTACAAACCTCGAAACGCTCAGCCTCAGGGGACGCCCGCGTCCGAACCCGAGACTCCAACCACGCCGCCCATCGGCCCGACGGCTGACGCCGAGGTCGAACCGGCGCAAGCGCCGCCGGACGCTGCCCTGTAAATGGGTCGCGGTCTTCGGCCCGGGACGGCGGCATAGGCGCGGCGCGGTCGGCTTTGCTACCTTTGATTCAGGTCCGCCGCCGTCGGTCTCTCTCTTATTCTTTCTCCTTCCGGAATGCATGCTCATGGCTCTGGTTGATCCGTATTCGCCTTGTCCCTGCGGCAGCGGGCAGAAATTCAAGTGGTGCTGCCAGAAGGTTGAATCGTTCGCCGAAAAGGCCGAGCGGCTCTACGAAGGGAACCAGATCGACGCGGCCCTGGCGGCCCTGGACGAAGGTCTGCGCAAGGTTCCTGACAACCCCTGGCTCCTGACCCGCAAGGCCCTGATTCACGCCCGAAGGGGCGAGGTGGCCGAGGCCAAACCGCTGCTGGAACGAGTCATCGCTACGCAGCCCGGACACATCGGCGCTCACGGCCTTTTGGTGCGCGCGGTCCTGGAGACCGACGGCCCCGAGGCCGGCGTGGCCCAGCTTCAGCAGGCGCTCTCGGCCGCCTCGGCCATGAACCGCGCGGTCCTGACCCCTTTGGTCCAGGTCGTCGGCATGTTCCTGGGCGAAGTCGGCCTGATTCCCGCCGCCTTGAAGCACATGGAACTGGCGCAGACGCTCTTGCCCGACGACGACCCGATGATGGCCTCGTCGGTGCGCGCGCTCGAAGGCAACCCGGCGGCGTCCCCCTGGCTGCGGAATCCTTACCAGCTTGCTCCGGCCCCGACGGACCTCGGCACCGACCAGCGGGCACGGTTCGACCAGGCGATCGGTTGGGCCGAGGAAGGGCTCTGGGCCCCGGCCGCCTCAGCCTTCGACACGCTCGCGGCCGACGGCGTGACCAGGGCCGAACGCAACCTCGGACTTTGCAGGCTCTGGCTGGCCGACGAACAAGGGGCCGTCGAGGCCCTCCGCCGGGCGATTGCCCAGGTCGGTCCGACCGAGGACGCCGTCGATCTCGAAGCCCTCTGCCAGGCCATCGCCCCGCCCACCGAGGACGACCTGGTCGATCAGATCCGCCTGATCTGGCCATTAAAGCAACGCGACGAGTTACTCGCCGCTTTGCAAGCCTCCGACCGCGTTCAGTTCGAGGGGCGCGGTCCCCTGGAGCCCGACGATCCCAACTCGTTCGAGGTCGATCTGTTCACGATCCTGGACCGACCCAAGCCGGTCAAAGGGGCCATGCTGACCGTCGACTCGGTCCCCAGGATCATCGGCCATGCGCGGGTGGGTCTGGAAACGGTCTTCTTCGACACCGACGACAATCCCAAGCTCGACAACCTGATCAGCCAGTTTCGCGACCTGGCCGGCGCGGCGATCCCGCCGGCCCATCCCAAGACCAAGGTGGTGGACAAGATTTCCAGGTCCGGCCTGGCCCTGGCGGCCGAGTGGTTCCTGCCCGATTGGATCAACCCCGTCGAGCTGAACCAGATTCAGCGCGCGGAGCGCAGCCGCGTCATCAACCAGGTCTGGCCAGAGACGCCGATGCCCTATCTTGGCGGGCGCACGCCTCGACAGGCCGCCAGAGCGGGCGACGCCGAGGTTCCGCTGCGGGCCGCCGTCTACCAGCTCGAGCTCAGTCACACCTTCTTCCGCGAAGGGATCGACTTCGCCGCGATCCGAGCCGAGTACAACCTCGGCGACGAGCCGGCGATCGACCCCGAGACGGTGGACGTCGATCAGGTCCATCTCGGCCGCCTACACCACATTCCCGCCAATCGGCTCGACGACGACCGGCTCTTGACTCTCTGGGACCGCGCCCGGCGCTACGTCTTGCCGATGGCGATGGAGAACGCCACGAAGGCGATCGCCAACCGACCGGCCTTACTCGACCGCGAGGAGGTCAACCGGGTCACAGTCTTCTCCGACCTGGCCAATCTCGCCCTGAGCCGGTACAACCCGGCCGAAGCGTTCGACTGGCTGGCCAAGGGCCGTCAGGGTGAACCCGATTCGCTTCACTCACAGAACGCGGCCCGCTGGGACATGGCCGAGGTCCGGCTCCGCAGCAGGAGTGAGGCCCCCTCATTGTGGGTTCCGCACCTGGCCGTGGTCCTGGAGCGCTACCGAAACGACCAGGCGTCCAGCATGACGATCCTGTCGAACCTGGTCGACATGGGCCTGATCAAGATGGAGCCCCACCCCGACAAACCCGAGGAGGTCATCCTCGACAGCCGCTCGCTTCAGGCCGTCCTGAGCCAGTTCGGTCCCAAGATTACCACGGCCGGCGGCGAGCTCGGCGTCTCCGCCACCCGTGGCGGCATCTGGACCCCCGGCGGCGACACCGCCAGCGGTTCCAGCGGCGGCATCTGGACCCCAGGCGGTCCCCCCCCCTTCCCCGGCTAACGGCGGAGACAAGCCGAAGCTCATCATTCCGGGACGTTGAGCCGATTTCCGGCAATGGCCGTTGACTCCCTCTGGGAGCCAACGGCCGTCGGCGCACGGAATCGACCGAAAGCCAAATGTCAACCACACCTGTTGATCCCGAGGTCCTT
This sequence comes from Isosphaeraceae bacterium, assembly GCA_039936275.1. Lineage (GTDB taxonomy): Bacteria > Planctomycetota > Planctomycetia > Isosphaerales > Isosphaeraceae > JBDTIR01. The sequence continues at coordinate 3,671 of JBDTIR010000031.1, forward strand.
GCCCTGGTCCATCAGGGCTGGGACCACCTGAAACGTCAGAGCCCGCTGGCCGCCTGGGCAACCTGGCAGCGCGCCTTGAAACGCGAGCCCGACGACCTCGCCGCTCGGCAGGCGCTCGACGTGCTCGCCTCGGCCGATGACCTGCCCGCCGCCGCTCGGGCAATCTATCGCTTCCGCCCCCCCTCGGGAGACGACCGCCGCACGCGCTGGAACGACCAGTTCCAGGAGCAGGACCTTAGCGACCTGACCATCGCCGCCGACGCCTTCCAGGCTCTGGCCGTCGCCGACCCCTCCGACGCCGCCGCATGCTACAACCTCGCCCTCTGCCTGGCCTGGCAAGGTGAGAACACCAAAGCGATCAACGCCATCGACGCCTTTGTGAGCCTGGAGGCCGAGCCCGATCCCGATTCGGCCGTCGCCGCCTGGACCCTCGCCGAAATCCTCCGCCAAGGGGCCGGCGCGGAACCCCTGGCCGACGATTTAAGCCATGCCGTAATCATCCCCTGGAGTCCGGAGGATGGCGACCCGGCCCGGTTGGCCCCCCCCGGCTTGATCCGACGCCTCGCGGCCC
>JBDTIR010000032.1:0-4287 GCA_039936275.1 Isosphaeraceae bacterium
GAACCGCGTCGCCGCTGCCGATCTCCTCGGTGCCGCCGCCTCCAGGGGCCGCGCCCGAGAGCAGGTCGGGCGCGATGGCGATGTAGCCGGCCTCGGCCAGTTGATCGGTCACGCCACGCACCCAGTCAGAGAGCCCGAAGATTTCATGGATCACGACCACGGCGGTCGCCTTCTCCTTCACCTCCGGATACGCGACGAAGCAGTTGACCACGCGGTCCCCGTGCTTGACCTTCACGTATTCCAGGTGTCGGGGCGATTTCTCCAGGCGCTCTTTCGCCCAGTCCTGGGCCTGCGCGGAGGTGGTGGCCATCAAGGCGACAACAACGAACATCAACACGCGATTCATCGGCACAACTCCTCGATTTTTCCCCGTTTGGGACCGCATTCAAGTTCGCATCCGAAGGCCCATCCTACTGTCGAGATGCGCGCGACGATAGGCTTGACCCCGAGAACCAAACCGGATTGGCCAATCAGAACCCAAAAGGGCCAAAGGTCCGACCAAGCGCGATGACCACAACCCCGCCGTTGTGGTATACCGGATCAACGCCATAAGCGTGAGGACCTCGAATGACCATCAACGCGAATCACCGCCAATTTGCATAGTTAACCTTTTGAAGGGCTCACTCCGCGATGCATCGCGAGTATCATCCCGAGGACGTCCATCACCTTCAGGCGCACGCCTTTGAGGAAGGGGGGCAGCCCGGCCGCCACGCCGAAGACCATCGGTCGCTCTATGTCTTGACGGCGCTGCTCGGGCTCTTGATCGCCGCCGACCTTCTATTCGGGGCGCTCGGCTTGCGGACCTGGCAGGCCCCGTTCGGCGTCTCATTGGTCCTGATCGCGGCGATCCTGGGCGGGGCCCGGATTGTCTATGGTGCGCTCGATGCACTGGCGCATGGAAGGCTGGGCGCCGACTTCGCGTTGGCGCAGGCGTGCCTGGCCGCCTTGTTCCTGGGTGAGCCGTTCGTGGCCGCCGAAGTCGTGTTCATCGCCCTGTTTGGCGAGGTGCTGGAAGCGATCACCGCCGACCGGGCCATGCGGGCGATTCATCGGCTCTTTGACCAGGCTCCTCGAACCGCCAGGGTCCGTCGCGACGGCGTCGAAGTCACGCTCCCGATCAATCAGGTTGTCGTCGGCGACGTTGTCATTATCGGTCCTGGAGAGCGGGTGCCGGTGGACGGGCCGGTTCTCGCTGGGCGTTCGGCCGTCGATCAAGCCGCCTTGACCGGAGAATCGGCCTCGATCGACAAGGGGCCGGGCGACCCGGTTTACAGCGGCACGATCAACCAGTTCGGCGTCATTGAGGCCAGGGCCGAGAAGGTCGGTCACGATACCACCTTCGGCCAGGTGCTCCGCCTGGTGGCCGACGCCCAGCACCGCAAGGCTCCGATTCAGCGCACCGCCGATCGGCTCGCCCGCTACTTCCTGCCGGTCGTCGAAGGGGTCGCCCTCTTGACCCTGATCGCCGGCTACTCGCTCGGCTGGCCCGACGTCTGGTATCGCACGGTGGCCGTCCTGGTGGTCGCCTGCCCTTGCGCCTTGGTCCTGGCCACGCCCGCGGCCGTCATGGCCAGCATGGCCTGGCTCGCCAGGCATGGCGTGGTCCTCAAAGGGGGCGCAGCCCTCGAACGCCTGGCCGCGTGCGACACCTTCGCCTTTGACAAGACCGGCACGTTGACCCTCGGCCAGCCCGAACTGGTCGGAATTGTCCCTCTCAATAACTGGAACGAGGCCGACGTCCTCCGGGTCGCCGCCACGGCCGAGCAAGGCAGCCGACACCCCCTGGCCGAAGCCATTCGCCGCGCCGCGGTCGATCGGGGCTTCCCCCCTTGGGAGGCAACCGACATCACCGCCTTGCCAGGCGCGGGGGTCTCGGCCCGCTGGCGTCCAGACGGTGAGCATGGGGAAGACCGCCCCTTGCTCGTCGGCAATCGTCGGTTGCTTGCCGAGCACGGCGTCAATCTCGACGACCAGGCCGAATCGGCACTCGCACAGCTCGACGCCGACGGTCAGACCCCGCTCCTGATCGCCGTCGATGGCGTCGTCGTTGGCCTGATCGGAGCGCGCGACAAAGTCAGGCCCGAAGCTCACGACGTCGTTCATGACCTGAAACACCTCAAGTTCACCGAGATCGTCATCCTCACCGGCGACCGGGCCAGCGCGGCAGCCTCGGTGGCGAAGCGTACTCATATCAAGACCGTCCATGCCGAACTCTTGCCGGGCGACAAGGCCGACTGGGTGCGCGACCGCCAGGCCGTCGGCCGCCGAGTGGCGATGATCGGCGACGGCATCAACGACGCCCCAGCCCTGGCACAAGCCGACGTGGGGATCGCCCTCGGCGGCGTCGGCGCCGACCTTGCGGCTGAAGCCGGCGACATGATCTTGCTGGGCGAGCCGCTGCACGTCTTGCCAGACCTGGTCAGAATCTCAAGGGCGACCGTCGCGGTGGTCCGTCAGAACATCATCGGGTTTGCCTTCGGCCTGAACGCGATCGCGATGGGTGCGGCCTTTCTCGGCTGGCTCGGCCCGGTCCCTGCGGCGATCCTCCATCAAGCCGGCTCCTTGTTCGTCTTGCTCAACGCCATGCGGTTGCTCGCGTTTGGCGACTGGCGTGAATCCAGGCCGATCCGTCGGCTTCGCTCCTTCGGTCAGGCCGTCGGCCGCCTGGACGACCGCTTCGATCCAGGGATTGTCTTCAATGGGTTGGCGCGACGCTGGCGGCTGATCGCAACCGGTCTGGCGGTCCTGGTGCTGACCGGCTATGCCACCTGGGGCTGGACCGCGATCGGGCCTGGCGAGGTGGGATTGATGCAGCGGCAAGGTCGTTACCTTCAACAGATCGGCCCCGGTCTCCATCTTCGCTGGCCGCCGCCAATCGAGCGGGTCGTCCGGCTGGAACCAAGCCGCGTCCGAGGCGTAGCGATCGGTTTCCGCACCGGTTCGCTGGAACCTGGAGACACGACGATCCGCTGGGAGAGTGTCCACGGCGTGGACGCCGTCGCCCGTCGCGACGACGAGGCCCTCGTCCTCACCGGCGACGGCCAGTTGGTTGAGTTAACCGCCGTCGCCCAGTACCGGATCGACCCGCGCCCCGAGTCGCTCCGCCGCTACGCCTTCGGCACGGCCGACCCCAACGCCGCGCTACGCCCCCTGGCCGAAGCCTCGATCCGAAGCGTCGTCGGCCGTAGCGCGTTGGATGACCTGCTCACCAATCGCCGCCACGAGGCTGAGCGCGCCGCCGCCAGACAGCTTCAGCAACGGATTGGTCTCTACAAGATGGGAATTCTTGTCACAGGTATTAAATTTCAGGACGTACATCCACCTCTCTCGGTCGTGGACGCCTACCGCGACGTCTCCCGGGCCGAAGCCGAACGCCAGCGCCGAATCAACGAAGGGCGGACCTACCGCGCCGAGCGGCTGGCAGAGGCTCAGGGGCTCGCCGCCGTCACGGCGAACCGCGCCGAAGCTGACCGCCAGGGGCGTTCCTCCCGTGCCTCGGGTGAGGCCGACGCCTTCCGGCTCCGGCTTGACGCCCGCTCGCCCTTCCCCGGCTTGACCGACCACCGGCTCTACTGGGAAGAACTCGCCACGATTCTGGCCGGCAAATCGAAAGTCATACTCGACCCGGCTCAAGCCCAGCGACGGCATCTGATCGTGTCTGATTTCCCTTTGGGAGCCAGTTCACCCGCGCTCAAGGCCGCCGTCGCGGAGCCCCCGCGTTGAGTAGGGATTGTTCGACGCCAATTCTCTCTTGTAGGGCGTGTGAAGCACGCCAATTCTAATAAATGGTTTCCATACGAGAACCTTTGGCATGCGTTATCGCCGATTTCTGATCCTGGGCGCGCTGGCCGTCGCCGTGCTCGTCGCCATTGTCGCTCGTTCGTGGGTGACAGTCGATGAAACCCAATTCGTCCTGATTACCGAGTTTGGCAAGCCAGTTGTCGTTTATGGCGACGAGCCGAATGAGACAGGGCTTCATCTGAAACCTCCCTGGCAATCGGCAAGGGCGATCGACCGCCGCATCCAGGTCTTTGACCCGCCGCCTCGCGAGACGATCACCGGCGACAAGCGAAACCTGGAAGTGGCCAGTTACGTCGTCTGGCGAGTGGCCGATCCCGAGCGGTTCCTGCGCTCGGCCGTGACTCCGGAATCGGCCGAGGCGCGATTAGAAGAGCGGGTCGCCGCGGCCCTGAACAACGCGGTGGGCCGTCGAGACCTGGCCAGCCTCGCCTCGACCGATCCGAAGGTCTGGGCGCTCGATACCTTGACTGAGGAAGTCCTGGCCGC
>JBDTIR010000033.1:0-4784 GCA_039936275.1 Isosphaeraceae bacterium
AACGCCGACTTCGACGGCGACCAGATGGCCGTCCACCTGCCGCTCTCGATCGAGGCGCAGGTCGAGGCCATGACGTTGATGATGTCGACCAACAACATCTTCAGCCCGTCCAACGGCAGCCCGATTATCAGCCCGACCCAAGACATCGTCATGGGTTCCTACTACCTCACCGTCCACCGTCGCGGCGAGCGCGGCGAGTACAAGAAGAACAACGGCGTCGAGACCGGCGTCTACTCCTCGTCCAACGAGGTCTTCCTCGCCTTCAGTCAGGGCAAGGTCGATATCCACGCCCGGATCAAGATGCGCCTGCCCTCCCACAAAAAGCTCAAAGGGGAAGGGGAGAAGGAATTCACCCCCGGCATGGTCATCACGACCACCGTCGGCCGCGTGACCTTCAATGACATCCTTCACCCCAAGATGCCGTACTACAACCTCGCCCTGGGCCAGAAACAACTCCAGAGCATCATCGCCGACTGCTACCAACTGCTCGGCCGCCGCGAGACGATCAACCTGCTCGACGATATGAAGGACATCGGCTTCCGCGAATCAACCCGCTCCGGCCTCTCCTTCGCCACGGACGACCTCAAGACCCCGGCCACCAAGGACCTGATCCTCGCCGAGGCCGAAAAAGAAGTCGCCAAGACCCAGCGCCTCTACCAGCGCGGAATCATCACCGACCTGGAACGCTACAACAAGGTCCTCGACGCCTGGACTCGCGCCCGCGAGCAAATCACCAACCGGATGATGCTCGAACTCAAGGAAGACACCCGGGGCGGCGAAGACTACCTCAACCCGATCTTCCTCATGGCCGAATCCGGCGCCCGCGGCGGCGTCGAACAGATCCGCCAGCTCGCCGGCATGCGTGGGCTCATGGCCAAGCCCTCCGGCAAGATCATCGAGACGCCGATCAAGGCCAACTTCCGCGAAGGCCTCAGCGTGCTCGAATACTTCTCCTCCACCCACGGCGCCCGTAAAGGCCTGGCCGACACGGCCTTGAAGACCGCCGATTCGGGCTACCTCACCCGCAAACTCGCCGACGTTGCCCAGAACGTCGTCATCACCAACGAAGACTGCGGCACCTCGCAAGGCATCGTCAAGGGGGTCATCTACAAGGGCGAAAAGGTCGAAGTCTCGCTCAGCCAGAGCATCCGCGGTCGCGTCAGCCGGGTCAACATCATCAACCCGATCACCGACGAAGTCGTGGTCCGCGAAAACGAGATGATCACCTTCGACGCCGCGCGCAAGCTCGAAGAGATGCAGATCGAGAAGATCCAGGTCCGCAGCCCCATGACCTGCGAAACCACCCTCGGCATCTGCAGGCGCTGCTACGGCATGGACCTGTCCACCGGCCAACTCGTCGAACAAGGCATGGCCGTCGGCATTATCGCCGCTCAGTCGATCGGCGAACCCGGCACCCAGCTCACCATGCGCACCTTCCACATCGGCGGCACCGCCATCCGTGGCATGGAAGAAAAAGACGTCAAATCCAAGCGCGAGGGCGTCGCGAAATACGTCGGCATCAACCTCGTCACCAATGACGAGGGCCTGAAAATCGCCCTCTCCCGTAACGGCGAGATCCAGATCCTCGACCCCAAAGGCCGCGAGCTTGAGAAGTTCGACGTCCCCGACGGCGCCGCAATGTTGGTCGAAGACGGCCAGCACGTCGCCAAAGGGGCCATGCTCTGCGAGTGGGATCCGCACAACATCCCCATCCTCGCCGAGGTCGGCGGCACGATCCGCTATGAAGACATCGTCGAGAACGAGACGATGCGGATCGAGATCGACCCCTCAGGCCACACCCGCCGCACGATCATCGAACACAAAGGCGACCTCCACCCCCAGATCATCGTCGCCGACGGCGAGGGCAAGACCCTGGCCTTTTACTACATCCCCGAACGCGCCGGCATTGAGGTCGGCGAAGGCCAGCGTGTCACCGCCGGCAGCCTCCTGGCCAAGACCCCTCGTGAAGTCGGCGGCACCCAGGACATCACCGGCGGCTTGCCCCGCGTCACCGAACTGTTCGAGGCCCGCAGGCCCAAGGAACCCGCCGTCATCGCCGAGATCGACGGCCGCGTCGACCTGCTCGAAGAAAAACGCCGAGGCAAGCGGACTATCATCGTCAAGAACGAGAGCGGCATCGAACGCGAGCACCTCGTTCCCCACGGCAAACACCTCCGCGTCCAGGGCGGCGGCCGCGTCCGCGCCGGTGACGCCCTGGTCGAAGGCCCGCTCGTTCCCCACGACATCCTGCGGATCTCCGGCGAGGAAGCCGTCCAACGCTACCTGCTCCGAGAGATCCAGAACGTCTACCGCTCCCAGCGCGTCGAAATCGACGACAAGCACCTGGAAATCATCGTCGCCCAGATGCTCCGCAAGGTCCGCGTCGATTCGGTCGGCGACACCGGGCTCTTGCCCGGCTCGGTCATCGACAAGTTCGAGTTCCGCGGCAAGAACCTCGAACTCATGACCTGCGTCAAGATCAAGGACCCCGGCGACACCGACTTCCGCCAAGGGGACATCGTCCCCCGCGACCACTTTGACGCCGAGAACCTTCGCGTTGAAGAAGCCAACGCCAAGAAAGCCGAATGGCTCCGGCCCAAGCCCGCCGCGGCCAGCACCCAGCTTCTGGGCATCACCAAGGCGGCCGTCCAGTCCGACAGCTTCATCTCGGCCGCCAGCTTCCAGGAAACGACCAAGGTGCTCACCGAGGCCGCCCTCGCCGGCAAGTCCGACTACCTCGTCGGCCTCAAGGAGAACGTCATCCTCGGCCACCTCGTCCCCGCCGGGACCGGGTTCAAGATGCACCAGGACGCCGAGGTCCGCATCCGCCCCGAAGCCCTCGAAGCCCTGGCCGAAAAAGGCCCGGGCTACGCCCGATACCCCCGCGAGGAAGTCGTCACCCCGACCGTCAAGGCCGACTGATGTTCATTTTTCGGAAATCTTGATCCCAAACCCCCGGCCCGCCCCCCTCGCCCCAAAGCGAGGTCGGCGGGCCGGCGTCGTTTCCCAAGAATCCGTCTCCCTCTCCCCCTTGGGGGAGAACCGAGGTGAGGGTCTTCGATCTTCTGGAGCCCTTCACCCCTTTGCTCTTCCCTGGAGCCACTGGCCCGGCCCGGGATACAATGGACCAATGGCCTGACCCCGACACCCCGAAGGTCCATCCCCAATGGCAACCGCCACCTTCCTCATGAGCCCGGCCACCCGGGGCCGCTCGTTGACGATGGACGAATACCTCGACGCCGACTACGTCGAAGGCTACCGCTATGAACTCGCCCAAGGGGTCCTTGAAGTGACCAAGATTCCCAAAGGGCGGCCGCACGGCCGGATCGTCTGGTTCTTCACTCTAAGGTTGGCGGATTATCATCGAGATCACCCCGAAATCATTGACTTCTTCGGCGGCGCGGGCGAATATCACCTCGTCTTGCCGACGATGGTCTCCGGCCGCAATCCCGACGTCGCTGTGACCCTCGTCGGCACTCCCAAAGATGCCGATGGAGAACGCCCGCCGTCGCTCGCCATCGAGGTCGTCTCACCCGGCAAACGCGCCCGGGAACGTGATTACATCACCAAGCGTCAAGAATACCTCGCTTACGGCCTCCGCGAATACTGGATCGTTGATCCAGTCGCCCGCCGGGTTACGGTCCTGGTCCGCAACGGCGACGCCTGGACCGAGCGCGTCTTCCACGACGGCCAAACCGCCTCCGGACTCGTCCTGCCCGGGTTCGCCGTCCCCGTCGCCGAAATCTGGCCGACGCCGGAGGACGAGAACGACCGCGCTTGACCAGGAGTCAACAAATTGACGGAGACCGAGCCCTTGGCCACCATATCCCATCATCGTTTGAGCCCGGCCGACCACGGCCGCGCCTTGACCCTTGGAGAATTCCTCGACGCCGAGGAACAGGACGGATTCCGCTATGAGCTGGCCCGCGGAGTCGTCGAAGTGACCGAAGTCCCGAACGATCCGCATGCCGACGTCGAATGGTTCCTCTTGAAGTCGCTCACCGCCTACGATCAAGGCCGCCCCGGCCTGATCCATCGCGTCAGCGGCGGCGGCTCGGTTCGGCTCTGGCTCCCCGGCATGGTCTCCGGACGCAACCCCGATATCGCCGTCGTCCTTCAAGGCGCTCCGAAAGACGACCGCGATCGGCGCATTCCCGCGCTCGCCATGGAAATCGTCTCCGAAGGCCGCGACGCTCGCCAACGCGATTACGTGACCAAGCGCGAGGAGTATCTTGCCTACGGCCTGCTCGAATACTGGATCATCGACCGATTCGATCGTCGGGCCACGGTCCTGACCCGTCACGGCGATCTCTGGCTCGAACACGTCTTCCACGACGGCCAAACCGCCTCCGGCCTCGTCCTGCCCGGGTTCGCCGTCCCCGTCGCCGAAATCTGGCCGACGCCGGAGTAACCTCGTCTCTTCCTCGAATCAACCAACCGGAAGGACAACCCCAAATGGCGACCATCACCGCCCGCCTCAGCCCGGCCGACCGGGGCCGACCGTTGACGATGGACGAATATCTCGACGCCGACTACGTCGAAGGCTACCGCTATGAACTCGCCCGGGGGGTCCTCGAAGTGACCAAGATTCCCAAGGAATTCCCGCACGGCATGATCGTGTGGTTCTTCCAATTGAGGCTGGGCGTCTATCATCAAGAACACCCCGGAACCATCGCTCGTTTCGGCGGCGCGGACGCCTATCATCTCATGCTGCCGACGATGACCTCCGGCCGCAACCCCGACGTCGCCGTCACCCTCGTCGGCACCCCCAAAGATACCGATGG
>JBDTIR010000034.1:0-4485 GCA_039936275.1 Isosphaeraceae bacterium
TTCAGATCAAGCCTGCCGATCAGGCCGCCAACCCGCTTACCGTCGCGGAGGTCCCAGACCTCGCGCCTCTGCCTCTCGTCACCATTGCCGCCCAGGGCGACGAACGGGCTCGGCGTGGACGGATACACCACATCATCATTACCAAACATTTCGGGAATCGGGATGTTCAGCGGTTGACCTGCCGGGAACGAGATCGGCTCGGGCGCGGGGTCGGCCTGGACCTTCCAGCCGGCCATCGCCAAACCTTGCCCAGCGGCCGGGGTGGCCACGCCTTGCCCGCCTCCGGGACGGAACCGGGCGCGAGGCTCCACCCTGGCAACCTGGGGAGGCGGCGCGGGAACCCTGGCGGCGGCGGGCGGATTTTGCGGTCCCGCGGGAACCTGAGCTTCGGGCGTAACCTGCGGCCTCGGTCGCGCGTTGGGGCGTCGGTTCAACTGGCCCTTGATGTGTTCTTCCCGTTCGTTCCGGAACCGATCGAGTTCCGCCCGCTGCTGCTCGGGCGTCATCCCTGGACGGAGTCGGGCAGGTTGTTGAACCCAGGGCGGCACCGCGCCCGCCCGCCGCCCGCCCGCCGCGTTGATCGCCCTGACCTTCTGGATCGCCGGGAAGGCAAGAGAGGAGGTAATGGCCGTGGCGAGCAAGAGACCCGCGCCCGCGAGGTTCAACAGGACTGGGCGGCGCATCTCATCCCATCGCGTGATGATGTAATACAACCCATAGAACGGCAAGAACAGATACAACAAACCGCAAAGGGCACTCTCCATGAACGACAAGACCAGGCCCCAGATCGCGCCGGTGCCGATCATAACCATGGCGACCAGTAAGGCGACCACGCTCATTACCATCCCCAGAAGCAGAACGCCCCGATAGGGGATCACAAACACGCCGATCAATGTCAGAAGGATGAACACTCCCAGCGCGCCGCACCCGACGATGGCGGTCCACTTGGAGACGGCGTCCATGACGTCTCCGTCGGACCTTGAACCCTTGGACTTCGACGAACTCGGCTTCGCCCGAGCAATGGTCGCCCTGGCCGGGAGCAATTCGTCGTCCCAATCGTCCATCGGCTTCGGCGCGACCGAAGGCAGCGGGGCGGAATCCAGGCCGTAGGGGTCTTCCACATCGTCAATGGTGAACCGATCCGCCGGAGGCGGCGGAGCAGGGCGTCGAGCCGCGGGCTTTGGCGGCGGCGGGGCGGGCGAGGCCGCGGTGCCGAAGGTTTGCAACGGCGGGCGTGTCGGGGCCGACGGGTTCGAGGCGGGGATCTTCATCACCGTCTCGCACTTCTTGCACTTCATTCGCTTGCCAGTCAGCGACTCATCGACCTGATAGCGCTGGCCGCACTGCGAACACGGGAATGTGATGCTCATCGTCGATCCCCCTCCCCGGGAGCCGACCACCAGTTTCCGATCACTTTGAAAGGAGGAATAACCACCGGTTCAGTTTTGACAGAAGATCACCAACCGACGCGGGATTGGTTGTTCCGTCAACTCAGCTTCGGTGGATGGATGGAAAGTCTAACCGAGCGTTTGAGGCGAGTCAACGACCGCGAGTCGAGTGTCTCAGGAGGATTGTAAAGTCCAGATTCCAGCTTCCAGACGTAAGGCGGCCGTCGAACCGGCCGCCACAACGGCGCGGAGAACATCAAAAGGAACGGTACAAAGGGGGGCATTCCCGCGCTGTGTCAGTCGTTTTGTAGTGGATCGTTGATTCTGGATTCTTGCCACTTTGGCTTCAGTGTTCGACACCGGCGGCAACCAGGTCGTCTTCGGGTTCCTGGGCAGGGCCGTGGCTGTCAGCCCGACCTTGAGGAAGGCGAGCGGCGCAACCGAGCCCCAGCACGGCCAGGGCCAGCATCGTTACGAACACGGCGCGCAGCGACAGGCCCAGGGCGTGACGGATCAACTCCAGGGCCTCGGGCGTGAGCCTGGCGTGCGTCTCGGGTCGCAAGGCCGCGGCGACGTCAATCCCGCGCAGGCCGGTCAGGTGCCTGGCCAGTTCCAAGGAGAGCAGGGCCCCCAGCATGCCGACCCCCAGGGCCCCGCCAATCGTGCGGAAGAACGTCACCGCGCCGGTCGCCACGCCTCGACGACTCCAGGGGACCGCGTGCTGCACGCAGAGGATGTAGCTCAACGACGTCGGACCCATCCCCAGGCCAATCACCACCATCCCAATGGCGAACAAGGGGCCCGACCACTCCGGTCGGAAGGTCCCCCAGGCCAGAGCCGCCGAACCGCTGGCGATCAGGACCGAGCCAATCAACGCGGTCGCCTGAAACCCCAGGCGGACCACCACCTTCGCCGCCACCGCCACGCTGATCGACCACGACAGAAACAATGGCGTGATCGCCCAGCCCGCCTGCGACGCCGTACCGCCGCGCACCCCTTGAACATAGAGCGGCACATACGTATCAATTCCAAACAACAATCCGCCAATCAAGAAACTGCCGGCGAACGACGCCGCGATCATTGGCCGCATCAGCAGGTCGAGCGGCAAGACAGGGTCGGCCGCGCGTCGCTCTTGCCAGAGGAACAGGCTTATGAAGACCGCCGACAAAACCAGCAAGGCCGGCGCACCCAGACGAGCATGGACCGGGTTGTCCAGGACCGCCATGAGCAAAGTCGTCGAACCGGCCGCCAGCCAGAGGGCCCCCAGGGCGTCGATCTGAGCACGGGCTTTGATTTCCGTATGTTCATGAACGTGCCGACCCACCATCCACATGGCCGCCAGGCCGGCCGGCACACTCACGAAGAACACCCAGCGCCACGACAGGTAATCGGTCAAGAGGCCGCCGATGGTCGGTCCGGCCAGGCTCGACACCCCCCAGACGGCGCTGAACCACCCCTGGACCTTCGCACGGTCCTGGAGCGTGTACAGGTCGCCGATCAAGGTCAGGACAATCGGCATGACGGCGCCGGCCCCCATTCCCTGAACGACCCGCATCCCGATCAGCCCTGGCATGCTCCTCGACAGACCAGACATCATCGACCCCACGCCGAAGAGCGCCAGGCCAAAGAGCAAAACCCGCTTGCGTCCCAGGCGATCGGCCAGCTTGCCATAAAGCGGGGTCGTCACGGTCGCGGCGAGCAAGTAGGCCGAGAAGACTAATGGATAAATATCCACCCCTTTGAGCTGGCCGATGATCGTCGGCATGGCAGGCGAAACGACCGTCTGCTCCAAGGCCGTGACGGACATCGCCAGCATCAGGGCCACCGTGACAATCCGCCGGTTGGCCGGCTTGACCTGGTGGTTTTCCTCCTCGGCACCGAGGCTCGCCACATGGTCCGCTGCGTTCGCATCCCTCGCCGTCATCGACACCCCCATTGATCGATTCCATCGCCAACATCGATCCTACAGCACGGACCATTCTACCGACGTGACCAAAAGAGAACCTGATCAGGCCAACGAGATTATATTTTCTAATATGTATTTTCATATAAATGATAAATCACGTTGGCACGTTACCAGTCCATTGGATCAGAAATGACATAAGCGTGAACAGTTTTACACAAAAAACGAACTGTCGCGATCGAACTGACCGATTCAAAGGGTCTTGGTCCATATCGCGGCTTAGTTCTCCTCAAATTCGCGCTCGATCCGGCGCAAAGAGGTTGTCGCGTCCTGGGATCTCTATCAATTTGAGTGAATTACGTGTCAGTGAAAAACGAAGTCGAAATCACTTTTGTGAGAAAAAACAGAATTTGGGTAAAACGCGTGGTTAAGATCTTGACAGACTGGGGGATTGGGTGAGATAACCTAAATGCAACGAAAAATTCGAGAAACGTATCGGTTCATTAGGAACCAAAACTCAGGCCGTTTTTAGGCTGAACTCAAGCCGATGTTTCGGCTCCGAGCCAGAAAACCGTCGGAAGGAGGCCCGGCGTTTTCTTGAAATGTGTCTCAACGTCCTCCAAAGGCACCAGGGAGTTCTTAACGATGTTGTCCCCTCTCGCCCGTAAGATGATGGTGCTGACTGCCATCTCCGCCGGTTCCCTTCTGTTGAACGCGAGCGACGCTCAAGCGTTCTTCGGCCGTCGCGGAGGTCACCAAGTCTGCGCCAGTTCCTGCTACGCCCCGACCTATTGCCCCCCTCAATGCGACACGAGCTGCGTCGATCAGTGCGTGGTCTACCGTTGGGACTGGTGCTGCCGCCAATGGGTGACTGACAGCGTCTATCCTGCCTATTGCGGCGATCTCTGGCGTGCCGAGTGGCAAGCCAGGCAGCGCGTCCACCAACTGCAATCCTGCGGCATCAGCGCCTATTCTCGGTGCTTCGTCGCCCGGTCGGATGTTTACAAGTACAATCCGTGGACATGTTGTTGGGAAATATATCGCACTGGGCTGACTCCCCAGGATGCCGCCCAAGAGGTCTGGCGGCTCCAGTGCTGTGGCATCTGCGCGTACTCGACCTGCTATCTCGTTCCCGTTTACACCGCTGAGGCGGCCCCGTCGTCCCAGGCGGCTCCGACGTCTCAGGCAGCCCCG
>JBDTIR010000035.1:0-7609 GCA_039936275.1 Isosphaeraceae bacterium
CGCGAGTCACGATGCGATCAATAATCATCTTTATACGGCAGGTGAACTCTTGCGTATGGATCAACTCGAACCAAGCCGAATCGATCTTGATCGACAAGAACAAATACGGATGTTCGAAGACCCCAAAGAGTCATGAGGGGCCGACTTCGGGTTGCTCCAATCGTTGAAGGACACGGTGAATACGAGTGCATTCGTATCTTATTGGAACGTGTTTGGGGAGAATTGCTCGGAGGCGATTATATCGAAGTGATCAGGCCGATACGTCAGAAACGCGGTCGGATTGTTCAACCGGAAGGTCTCCAGAGCGCGATTTCGCTTGCGGTCTCGAAGCTTGACAACCCTCCAGCCTCGACTGATCCATCCCTGGTCCTGGTCCTGGTGGACGCCGATCACGATTGTCCCCGTTGGCTCGGGCCGGAATTACTCGAACTCGCTCGGAAATCACACGCCCACGTTGACGTGGCCTGTGTCGTGGCCAAGATCGAGTATGAAACCTGGTTTGTTGCCGCGGCGGAGTCCCTCCGAGATTTTCTTGAGCTTCCGGCTGATTTCAAGCTGTCAGGACTTCCGGAGGAATTGGGGTTGAGTAAAGGTTGGATCGAGCAGCGGTTTAAGGGAACGCGATATAGCGAAACCCAAGACCAGCCGGCCATGACTCAGGTGATGGACTTGAACCTCTGTCGGACAAGATCGCCGTCATTTGACAAGCTATGTCGTGAGCTTGAGAGGCGAGTTTCCGTATCAAGTCGGGATTGATGGATGAACGAGGGAAGGCTCGGCGAGCGTGTTGGAAACGCGCCGTCGGGAATACAGCTGGTTTTTTCAGAGATTCGGCGCGGTTCGGAATTATGATTGATTGATGTCACGAACGGGTCAGATTTTGGGATTCGGCGGGCCGAACGTGTTGGTCCCGGCGCCGGATTCGCCGATCCGGATTGGGAAGTGCTGATGGGGATTGCCCAGAAAGTTTCACGCGATTTCGCTGACGGGGTCCGTTCCCGAGGCCGATCGTACTTCGACAAGGGACGGGTCACGATCACCTCGGCCAAGGCCGGTGAGATCGTCGTCGCCAAGGTGCGCGGGACCGAGCCGTACCGGGTCAAACTGCGGGTTCGCGGCGGCCGGTTGCACGCGTCGTGTACCTGCCTCTACTTCGGCCCCGAGGGAGAGCCTTGCAAGCACCTCTGGGCGACCATTCTGGCGGCCGACGCCAAGGGGTTGCTTCCGGTGGTGCCGGTTCGCCCCTTGAAGCTGGTGGCCGACGTGCGGTTTCATATCCAGCAACAGCAGCAGGCGGCAGCCTTGCCGCCACCACCGCCGGGCAACAGCTTGCCGCCGGCTCCTCCGCCCCGTGGCCGTGCTCCTCAAGGGGCTGGCCGCGGCCCCTATGTGCCTGGTCCTGGTCCCGGTTCTGGGCCTCGCAGCGCTGGTCCAGCGCCTCGCGGTCCAGGCGCGGGCCCTGGTCCCCGCAGCGCTGGTCCAGCGTCTCGTGGTCCTGGCCCTGGTCCAGCGTCTCGTGGCCCTGGCCCTGGCCCTGGCCCTGGCCCTGGCCCTGGTCCAGCATCTCGCGGTCCTGGTCCTGGTCCAGCGCCTCGAGGGCCGGGCCCGCATCCTCCTCGGCCTCCCAAAGGGAAACAGCGGCAAGGACCTGGTGGGCGTGAGCCGCGACCGAACGCGCAAGGGCGTGATGTTCGAAGTCCCGACCGCAAGCGGAAAGACCCCGCGGCGCAACGCGACCAGCAACGCCGCTCCCCCTTGTTCTATATCCTTGACGTGCCCGCATCGCTCAATCAAAACCAGATCGTCGTCACCCTGGCCCGCCGCCAACGCCGGCCTGGAAGCGAGCGAGGGCCGTTGATGCCCTGGTGGCACGCGCCCGCCCTGGGGGCCCCTGGACGCCCCGATCCTGAAGACCGCGACCTCTTGATTCTGCTCGAAACGGCGCAGATGGCCAATCTCCTGAGCAACGGCGCCTCGACCAACGGCCCTTC
This sequence comes from Isosphaeraceae bacterium, assembly GCA_039936275.1. GTDB lineage: Bacteria > Planctomycetota > Planctomycetia > Isosphaerales > Isosphaeraceae > JBDTIR01. The sequence goes on from JBDTIR010000035.1 coordinate 1,992, forward strand.
GGCGATCGCGGGCACCAACCGCTATGTGCTTCGTCCCGAGGTTCAGGCCGGCGTGGTCGAACGAATCTGCCGGACCGGCCGTTGCCGTTTGCGACGCACCGAGGACGAGGTCGAGCCCCCTGCCTTGCGCTGGGACGACGGCCGCCCCTGGCGGTTCGTGATCGAGACCCGATGCGCCGACCCTTCGGCCAAGCGCTGGACCTGGCGAGGGGCCTTGCGTCGCGGCGACGACCGGATGGACCTGGCCGAGCCGATGGTCCTCTTGCCTGGCGTCCTGGTCCAGGGGGTCGGCCGCGCCGCCAGGTTCGACGACGGCGGCGTCTATCTCTGGATGGCCCGCCTGCGTCACGAAAAAGAGATGTCGCTGGCCGAGACCCAGCAAGACTCGATGCTCAGCCGCATCCTGGGCGAGGCCAGGGTTCCCGCCGACGAATTGGTTGACGGCCTGACGCTCGACGAGGTGGACCTGCCGCCCCAGCCTCGCCTGGTCATCCGCCCCCCTCGCCAAAGCTGGGCCTCGGACAACCTGATCGCCGAACTGGAATTCGACTACGAAGGGGCGCGCGTCTCCTCGTTCCCTCCCGGGCGCGTGGCCGTACAGACGGCGCAGGCGCGGGTGATCCGCCGCGACGTCAAGGCTGAGCAGCGCGCCCGAGAGCGGCTCGACGAACTCGGCTTTCGAGACGCCAAGGACTTCCGCGTTGATCCAGGCACGCTGGAACTTTCGCCCAAGAAAGTCCCCCAGGCGACCAAGGATCTGGTCCAGGAAGATTGGTGGGTCGAGGCCGAGGGGATCATTTACCGCCCTGCCTCTGACTTCAAGCTCAACGTCACCACCGGCATCGACTGGTTCGAGCTGGGCGGCCAGATCGATTTCGGAGGCCAGGGGGTCGCGTTGCCTGAAGTGCTGGCCGCCGCCCGCCGAGGCGAAACGATGATCGCCCTGGGCGACGGCTCGATGGGGATGCTCCCCGAGGACTGGCTCAAGAAGTACGGTCTTCTGGTCGAACTCGGCAACCCGGACGCCAACGGCACCCTGCGGTTCGACGCCTCGCAAGCCGGCTTGCTCGACGCGCTCCTGGCCGCGCAACCAGGCAGCACGTGCGACACCTCGTTTCATAAAGTGCGCACCCAGTTGCACGCCTTCGAGGGGGTCGAGCCGCTCGACGCCCCTCCCGGGTTTCAAGGGGAATTGCGCCCCTACCAGCGCGAGGGCCTGGGCTGGCTCGACTATCTCCGCCGCTTTGACTTCGGCGGCATCCTGGCCGACGACATGGGCCTGGGCAAGACGATTCAGGTGCTCGCCCTGCTCCAGCGCCGACGGGCCCGCCGCCAGTCAAAGGGGCCATCGTTGATCGCCGTGCCGCGGTCCTTGGTGTTCAACTGGAAGCAGGAGGCCGCCAAGTTCACCCCCAGGCTGCGCGTGCTTGACTACGCAGGCACCAACCGCGCCGCCTTGCGGGACACCTTTTCCGATTACGACCTGATTATTACGACCTACGGCGTCTTGCGTTCCGACATCGTCGAGCTGAGCCAGATTGAATTTGATTATGCGATCCTCGACGAGGCCCAGGCGATCAAGAACGCCGAGAGCCAGTCGGCCAAGGCCGTGCGCCTGATCAAGGCCCGCCACCGCCTGGCCATGAGCGGCACGCCGATCGAGAACCACCTGGGCGAACTCTGGTCGATCTTCGAGTTCCTCAATCCAGGCATGCTCGGCACGGCCTCGGTCTTCAAGAAGGCCACCACCGGCTCGTCAACCCAGGACGACGAGGCGCGCCGGGTGCTGTCACGGGCGCTTCGGCCGTTTATCCTGCGCCGCACCAAGCAGCAGGTCGTCAAGGATCTGCCCGAGAAGATCGAGCAAACCCTCTACTGCGACCTCGAACCGCCGCAGCGGAAACTTTACGAAGACCTCCGCGCTCACTACCGCTCGGCACTCCTGCGCAAGGACGCCGACGCCTTGAAAGGGTCGAAGATCGAGGTGCTCGAAGCCCTGCTTCGGCTCCGCCAGGCCGCCTGCCATCCCGGCCTGCTCGACCCCGCTCGGGTCGGCGAAGCCTCAGCCAAGCTCGACATGCTCTTGCCCCAGATCGCCGAGGTGGTTGAGGAAGGGCACAAGGTGCTCGTCTTCTCGCAGTTCACCAGCTTCCTGGCCATCGTCAAATCCAGGCTCGACGAGGAGGGCCTGGTCTACGAATACCTCGACGGCCGCACCCGAAACCGGGAAGAACGGGTGGCCCGGTTCCAGAACGACCCCAAGGTTCCCATCTTCCTGATCAGCCTCAAGGCCGGCGGCCTCGGCCTCAATCTCACGGCCGCCGAATATGTTTATTTGCTTGATCCCTGGTGGAACCCCGCCGTCGAGGCCCAGGCCATCGACCGCTCGCACCGAATCGGCCAGACCGAGCGCGTCTTCGCCTACCGCCTGATCGCCCGCGACACCGTCGAGCAAAAAATCCTCGACCTCCAGCAGAAAAAACGCGACCTGGCCGACGCTATCCTCAACGCCGACAACCGCATGCTTCGCGACCTCAACCGCGACGACCTCGAATTCCTGCTCTCCTGAACGACGGCAACGGCTCGCCTTCGGAATGTCTGGCCGGAACGTCCCGCAATCATCGGCTCACGGTGAGAGCGGCCCAGGTTCTGAGTACCGAACTCGTGGCGCCCGAACCCCGGCCGCCCGTCGATGGCTGAGCATCGCCCTTTAGCTTGACGGAGGCTACCATGACATCGGCGGATGATCACACCAAGATCGCTGGCATCTACGACTTCGGCCCCGGCGAGGGGGACGAGACGGACATCACCTTCGCCGAGGCCCGCCGCCAGAAGGAGACGCTCCGGGACAAACTGTCAAGCTTCGACGAGCTGGACTACGGACGCATCTGGTTCCTGCGCGGCGGAGAGTTCTTCGAGGGGTTCATGCCGCTGTCGCTCTGTGGCTTCGTCTGGTGGGCGACGGCCAACGCGGCCGAGTTCGTATCGGAGGGCGTGATTTGGTTGATGCTTTGTGAGGCGGAGGCAGTGCTACTGTGTTCGTCATCGGAAGTGACCGTGCAGGTTTGGACGGCGATTCCGACCGCTGTGTGGGAGCCGCACTTCGGCCGCGAGCTTCCACATGCTTACTCCTTTTGGATCAAGTTCGATTACAAGAATCTCCCACCCATTAGATCGGAGATGCGCTTCGAGCTCACGATCAGCCTGCGCGATTGGCTGATCGGCGTGCAGGACCTGGGCCGCGACTACCGGGCTCTGCTCCTCGACGTCAAGGAGTGGGTCTACGCGAACCCGAGCAACTTCCTGTCCGAACAAGATCGTCAACAGGTTGAGGAAGCGTTCGCATTCTGCGAGGATTTTCCTGGCCTCGAGAACAAAATCAACGCGCTTCTGGAAGAAATCACCGAGAATTCTCGTTCAGTGGAAAACGGACAGGAATCGTAGCCAGCTCGGCCTTCGACGAACTCGGCCGCGAGGTCACGCACACGCCGACGCCGACGCCGAGCCGGAGACGGCACGGGTTCCGTCTTCGGAACCTCGTGGCGCCCGAACTCCGGCCGCCCCGCAGTCCGTCCCCCTCCTCTCATTCCCCTGTGTAAACCTCATCGTTGAATGGATGTTCTGATTCGCATTGACCTGGTTCGATAAATTTCGTGTCTCCATCTGGTTTACTCTCCTGGCGTGATGTAGACTTCGGACTGGCACACCGGCTCCCCCCCGGTTCGTGTCCGCTGCACACTTGCGGCGTCCACTCGGGCCTTTACCCGAATCCATCTTTGGTCTCGTTGCGGTTGAGAGTGCATCCATGATCAATTCAACGCGACGGGCGGCCCGCTCGTTCCCCGCGCGGAGACGGGTTCGTCTGGGTCTGGAACCTTTGGAAGGCCGGACCTTGCTCTCGGGCGTCTTCGCCCAGTTCGCCAGCCAGGGAATCGCCCCGGGCACGCGTGACTCATTCGCCTTGAGCGTTCACCGAGGGGACTTCGCCATGCCTCGCGGCGGGGTCTTGATCGGGTTCGCCATGCACGCCGAAGGAGACGTCTCGCCGGACCAGTTGCACATGGATTTGACTCATCCCGCCACGACCAGGGCACGGGTGGTTGCTCACCGCGCATCGGCGGCCGGGGCCTCGGCGGGCGTCATGATCGCCAGCGTCGGCGGGGGGCGGTTCGCCCTGCAAATGGATGCGGACGGCAAAGGTATGGGACCGTTCACGATGGACGCCTTCCTGGTCGGCGACGCCAACGGCGACGCCCGGGTGGATCGACAGGACGTTCGTCTCACCCGCTCGTTGCTGGGCACCCGTGAAGGGCAACCAGGTTACACGCTCGACGCCGACGCCAACCGGGACGGCTCGATTAATGCGAGAGACCTCGCCCTGGTCCTCCGCAATCTCGGCACGGCGACCCGGTTGCACCCGTTGTCGATCAACGTCGGCCTGAGCCAGGGCTCCGACCCCGACGGCAACGGCGTGGTGACCCGCCCCGACGTCGTGCTTGTCGGTCAAACCAGTCCCGGAGCGACGGTCCAACTCGACCAGGGAGCGGACGGCTCGATCGACCAGACGACGACCGCCGACCCCCTGGGCGGCTACCAATTCTCGTTGACATTGGGAATCGGTCAGACCAGGGTTCAGGTCACGACGGCCGACCGTTTCGGCCAGCAAAGCACGGCCGAGACGACCCTGACCAGGGGCGACGCGGTGATCGCATGGACCCGGACGATGCTCGACGCCATCCGCGCCGATCGCTCGAACGTCGGTCTGGGTTCGCGCAACCTGGCTATGCTCAGCGGGGCGATGTACGACGCGGTCAATGGGATCACGCAGACGCACGCCGCCTATCATGTGGACGTCAAAGCCCCGGCCGGTGCCTCGCTCGACGCGGCGGCGGCCGTCGCGGCCTACCGGGTCTCGTTGGATGTTTACCCGGCCCAGAAGCCTCGGTTTGACGCCACGCTCGCCGAGTCGCTCGCCTCGATCCCCGACGGCCCGTCCAAGTCCGAAGGCATCGCCCAGGGGCTCCGGGTCGCCGACGCCATGCAGACCTGGCGCAACGACGACGGTTCGGCTGCGCAGGTGCCCTACACGCCCGAGGACGTCCCCGGCCACTGGCGGCCGACCCCGCCTGATTACGAGGTCGCCTGGGGGCCTGAATGGGGACAGGTGACGCCCTTCGCCATTCCCGCGATTGCCCCGTTCTTGCCTCCGCCCCCACCGGCGATCACCTCCCCTGAATACGCGGCGGCCCTCAACCTGACCAGGTCGCTGGGGGCCCTCGACAGCACCACGCGCACGCACGACCAAACCCAAGTCGCCGACTTCTGGGCCTATGACATTGACGATCTCGGCTCGCCGATCACCCGGTTTGAGCAGGTCGTCCAGTCGGTCGCCCTTCAGCAAGGCAACACCTTGGAGCAGAACGCCCGCCTGTTCGCTCTGGCAAACATCTCGATGGCCGACGCGGGGATCGTCGCCTGGCAAACCAAGTTCACCAACAACACCTGGCGGCCGATTACCGCCATCCGCCTGGCCGACCTCGACGGCAACCCGGCCACCGTCGCCGACCCCACCTGGACCCCCCTTGGCGCACCAGGCGGCAACGCCCCCAACTTCACCC
>JBDTIR010000036.1:0-6255 GCA_039936275.1 Isosphaeraceae bacterium
TCTGGCCGACCGCGCGGACCGAGGGTAGGGGGCGGTTTGTCGAGGGGACTTTGATGGTGCCGTCAAACGGCCGCTCGCAAAGGGGATTGTGGTCCACGGATTCCAGATTGCCAGGGGAGGGCGGTCGGATTGGCCGCCCTCCCTTGTTAAGATCGCGGTTATTTCGCGATCAGGATGATCGTGGTTCTGGGCATGATCTCGTATTGGGTCACGGGCAGGAAGTGGGCTTCTTCGTCAGAGACGATATCCTCGCCGCTGGGCATGCTTGTATCCACGACGCGATACCAGCGTCTGCCCTCGACCTCGGGAAGCTCGACGGTGAGCGGCTCCCAGTAGGCGTTCGAGGCCACATAGATGGGAATATCGCTGCGCTGCTCGGTCTCGAACGGTTCGAGAACCCAGGCCAGGAGCCGAGAGGAGCCGGAGAAGTCGGCCTGGTTCGGCTGGACACCGTGCCAGGTGATGCTCCGCAAGGTTGGCGTTTCGGTCTCTTCCGAGGTCATGTACCGCCAACGTCGGACGATCTGGTGCCGCTTGCGGAAGGCGATGATCATCTTGGTGAACCGGAAGATGTCGCCGTGCTGCTTGAGGTTTTCCCAGTCGATCCAGTTGAGGTGGTTGTCCTGAAAGACGGTGTTGTTGTTGCCGAAGGCCGTCCGGCGCATCTCGTCGCCGTAGAGGAGCATCGGCGTTCCTTGCGAGAGGAATAAGATGGTCAGGAAGTTCTTGATCTGCCGGTCGCGCAACGCCTCGATCTTGGCGCGCTCGTCGTCGTCAAGTTCCAGGTTGGGGGCATGTCTCGGATCGGTCGGGCCTTCAACGCCGCAGTTCCAACTATTGTTGTCATTCGTGCCGTCGCGGCCGTCCTCGCCATTGCATTCGTTGTGCTTCTCATTATACGAGACCAGGTCGTTCATCGTGAAGCCGTCGTGGCAGGTGACGAAGTTGATGCTGTGGTACGGCGACCGCTCGCTCTCCTCGGTCGGCGCGAACAGGTCGTAGGAGCCCGCCACGCGGGTGGCCAGTTCGCCAGCGACCCCGGCGTCCCCTTTGATGAACCGGCGGACCGTGTCGCGGAACTTGCCGTTCCACTCGGCCCAGCGGCGGTCGGAAAACGACCCGAGCATATATTGCGTGACGCTCCAGGGTTCAGCGATCAGCTTGATCCGCGAGAGGACCGGGTCGTTCTCGATCTCCTCAATGATCGGCGTCTTGCCCTTCTGCTGCTGGTCGACGTCAATGGCGAAGACTGCTGCCAGGTCGAAGCGGAAACCGTCAACGTGCATCTCCAAGACCCAGTACCGCAAACAATCCAGGATGAACTTGCGCATCACCGGGTGGTTGCAGTTCAGGGTGTTGCCGCAGCCCGTGAAATCGCTATAGAACTGGGGGTTCTGCTCATCAAGCATGTAGTAAATGTTGTTGTCCAGGCCGCGAAAGCAAATCGTCGGCCCGAACTGATTTCCCTCGCGCGTGTGATTGAACACGACGTCGAGAATCACCTCGATATTATGTTTATGTAGTTCTTTTACAAGAAGTTTGAATTCATCGACCTGCTCGCCGCACTTGCCGAAGTAGCTATAGTGGCTCTCCGGGGCGAAGAAGGCGACGGTGTTGTAGCCCCAGGCGTTGGCCAGGCGTTCGCCGGTGATCGGGTTGCGGAAGGGTCCGTCGAAGGCGTCGAACTCGAAGACCGGCATCAGTTCGACGGTGGTGATTCCGAGTTCTTTGAGGTAAGGGATTTTTTCGATGAAGCCGCGGAACGTGCCGCCGAAGTCGCTTTCGGAGGTATGGTGCCTGGTGAAACCTCGGACGTTGACCTCGTAGATCACCGCTTCCTCGATGGCGATGTCGGGGTGGCGGTCGCCTTCCCAGTCGAACGAGCTCTTGTAGGCGACGCACCGCGCGGCGCCGCCGGTGTTCTGGGTCATGCTGGGTCGGAGGTGGCGATCGGGATCGCCGGGGTTGGAGTTGTCGTAGCCCAGGGAGTCGCCGGCCAGCCAGTCGAAATCGCCGATCACCGCCGGGGCGTAGGGGTCAATCAAGGTCTTGGCGACGCTGAACCGCGTGCCATTGGCCGCTGGATTGTAAGGGCCGTCGGCGCGGTAGTTGTAGAAGGTACGGTTGGCCAAACCGCTGATGAAGATATGCCAGACGTCGCCGGTGCGGTTGGTCTTCGAGTCGAGCGGGATCACCTGCGCCGGCTGCCGATCCGCGATATTGTCGAACAAGAGCAGCTCGATCCGCGTCGCTCCTTGCGAGTGGATGGCGAAGTTAATCCCATCGGCCGTGACCGTGGGTCCCAGGGGTTCGGGCTCGCCCGGCTTCAAGTTCGAAATCGTCGGCATGGATCAACAGGCGGTGTCGCCCACTCCTATAAACAAGGGTTCTGAGAACGCGACGGGATCTGAACCTCGATCCGCCTCGATACCCTTTTGGATATTCCGAGACCGTCTTGGTCCGGCTCCGATCGGCCTCGATTCGATGCCAAATGGATTCACGCGCGACCCATTTCCAGACAATCGAGCCCAAATGGTATACCATGTTCCGAGGCATTGCGACGACCCAGCGGCACTGGCGGCCCCCTGGTCTGCAATTTGCATGCCTTCACGCGGCGACTTTCACCCCCTCGACGACCTGAACCGGAGGATGAACGATCACCCATGGCCGACGACGGGCTCTGGTACAAGGACGCGATCTTCTATGAGTTGCACGTCCGTTCATTTCAGGACGCCTATGATGACGGCGTCGGCGATTTCCGAGGGCTGACCGCCCGGCTTGACTATCTCAAGAGCCTGGGCATCGATTGCATCTGGCTCCTGCCGTTCTTCGAGTCTCCCTTGAAGGACGACGGCTACGACATCGCCAATTATCGTAAGATTCACCCTAACTACGGCACGATGGAGGACTTTCAGCGGTTCCTCGACGCCGCCCACGATCGCGGCCTGAAGGTCATCTTCGACTTGGTGATGAACCACACCTCTGACCAACACGCCTGGTTTCAGCGCGCCGTGAAGTCCCCCCCGGGCTCGGTGGAACGGGATTATTACGTCTGGAGCGACACCGACCAGAAGTACAAGGACGCCCGGATCATCTTCCTGGACACCGAACGCTCGAACTGGGCTTGGCACTCCGAGGCGCAGGCGTATTACTGGCACCGCTTTTACACCCAGCAGCCTGACCTCAACTTTGACAACCCCCAGGTCCGCAAGGAGATGTTCGAGATCATGCGGTTCTGGCTCGACCGAGGTCTGGACGGCTTCCGGTGCGACGCCGTGCCTTACCTCTTCGAGCGCGAAGGGACCAACTGCGAGAACCTGCCCGAGACCCACGACTACCTCAAGGAACTTCGCGCCGAGGTCGACGCCCGATACTCCGGCCGCATCCTCCTGGCCGAAGCCAACCAGTGGCCCACCGACGTTCGCCCCTACTTCGGCGACGGCGATCAGTTCCAGATGGCCTTTCACTTTCCACTGATGCCCCGATTGTTCATGGCCTTGCGCAAGGAGAACCGCGACCCGATCGTCGAGATCCTCGCCCGCACCCCCGCGATCCCCGACAATTGCCAATGGTGCATCTTCCTCCGCAACCATGACGAGCTGACCCTCGAAATGGTGACGGACGAAGAACGCGATTATATGTATAGTGAATACGCCAAAGATAAAAAAATGCGGTTGAACCTGGGGATTCGCCGTCGCCTGGCCCCCTTGCTGGACAATCGCCGTCGCCGGATCGAGTTGATGAACGGCCTTTTGATGAGCCTGCCGGGCAGCCCAATTATTTACTACGGCGACGAGATCGGCATGGGCGACAACTTCCACCTCGGCGACCGCGACGGCGTTCGCACGCCGATGCAGTGGAACGTCGACCGCAACGGTGGCTTCTCCAGAGCCGACCCTGGTGAACTGACGACCCCGATGCTTCAGGACCCGGTTTACGGCTACATGTCGGTCAATGTGGAGTCTCAGGAACGCCAGCAATCGTCGCTCCTGAACTGGATGCGGCGGTTGATCGCCTTGCGGAAGAAGTACATCGCGTTCGGCAGGGGCACGATGGAGATCATCGCGGCCGAGAACCGCTCGGTGCTTGCCTTCATCCGCAGGTACGAGGGACAAATCTTGCTCTGCATCAACAACCTTTCGCCGCATCCTCAACCCGTCGCGCTCGATCTGTCGGCCTACGTCGGCTGTCAGCCCGTCGAACTGTTTGGCGACAGCCGCTTCCCGACGATCCGCGAGGAACCCTACTTCCTCAGCCTGGGCAGCAACGATTTCTACTGGTTTCTCCTCGAATGCCAACCCGACGCGCCCGCCTGACCCACGCAGGGCGTGTGACACACGTTTGGTTTTGATTCAACCAGACGGCGTGCGTCACATGCCCTTGGCACGGGGGTTCGCCGCGGCGACTCCCTTGCTGTGCCGGCCGTGACCATGGATCGATCTCCAAAGCCTCTCGCGAAAGTTTGTTTATGTCCTCTTCCCCTGCGACCGCACGTCCAGCAACTGGCCCTTTGTCCGAAGTTCCTGCCAGTCCTGCCGACGTGGCAGCCGAGGCTTTGCTCGACGCCGAGGCGCGCGCCCTCGCCGAGACGCCGCCGAGACGACCAGGGACCACCTACCGGCTGCAACTTCACCAAGGGTTCCGGTTCATTGACGCCGAAGCGATCGTTGATTATCTGGACGCCTTGGGTATTACCGACCTTTACCTGTCACCGTACCTCGACGCCAGACCAGGCAGCACCCACGGCTACGACGTCTTCGACCACAGCCGGATCAACCTTGAGATCGGCGACGACGAGGCGCACGGCCGCCTGGTCGAGGCATTGCGGGCGCGTGGGATGGGTCGGGTGCTCGACATCGTGCCCAACCATATGGGCGTCGGTGGCCATAATCGCTACTGGCTCGACGTCCTGGAAATCGGCCCGCAAGCTCCCTCGGCGCGGTTCTTTGATATTGACTGGAACCCGATCAAGGACGAGCTTGAAGGCCGCGTCCTCTTGCCGATCCTTGAGGACCAGTACGGCAAGGTGCTGGAAGCCGGTAAGTTCCGCCTGGAACGCGACGGCGGGCAACTCTTCGTCCGGTACGGTGACACGCGCCTCCCCCTGGGGCCGCTCTCGTATGGTCACGTCCTGGAACGGCGCACCGAACAATTACTTTCACACTTTGATCCCGAAGATCCGAATCTTCTGGAATACCGGAGCATCTGGGACTCGGCCGTCAGCCTCCCCTTGCGAACCGTCGGCGACCCGGACCACGTCGAGCGGAAACTGCGAGAAAAGGAGGTCATCAAGCGCAGGCTTGAGCGGCTCTGCGCCGATTGTCCCGAGCTTTGCACCTTTCTCGACGGCAACATCGACCAGTTTCACGGCAACCCCGGGGAGCCGGCCAGCTTTGATCTCATGCACGCCTTGCTTGATGAACAGGTCTACCGCCTGGCCTACTGGCGAGTCGCGTCAGAGGAAATCAACTATCGCCGGTTTTTTGATATCAATGATCTGGCCGGTTTACGGATCGAAGACCCTTACGTATTCGATCAGGTTCACGACCTGATCTTCCGATGGGTGGACGACGGCGTCGTGACAGGCCTGCGGATCGACCATCCCGACGGTCTGGCCGACCCCCGAGGCTATTTCCGACGTCTTCAAGAGCAACTCTTGCTTCGTTCTTGCGCCCGACGCCTGGACGCCGAAGGTCGTGGGGACGAGTGGCGCGACGTGGCGGGCCCTTTGCGGGCGCGCTACCGCCGCGTGCTGGACCATGAACCCGCGTCCCCCTTGGCGAGACGGTTCCCCGTCGTTGTCGAGAAGATTCTCAGCAGGGGCGAAGACCTGCCTAACGACTGGCCGATCGACGGCACCGTCGGTTACGAATTCCTCAATGCGCTCAACGGCGTCTTCGTCGATCCGGGCGCCTCCGAGCCGATTTTGGCGATCTACGCCGAGTTCACTGGCGACCGCGAGCCCTTTCCCGAAGTGCTCTATCACGCCAAGCAACTGATCTGCCGGGCCTCGCTCGCCAGCGAGATCAACGCCCTGGCCAGGCAGATCAATCGCGTCTCCGAGGCCGACCGCCGCAGCAGGGACTTCACACTTAACGAGTTGCGCGTCGGCTTGCGTGAGATCATCGCCTGTTTCGCCGTCTATCGAACCTATATTCAACCGGGACGACCCCCTTCAGATCGCGACCGCTCGACCATCGAGCAAGCCGTGGCTCGGGCGCGCCGGCGGAACCCGACGATCGACGCCTCGATCTT
>JBDTIR010000037.1:0-13565 GCA_039936275.1 Isosphaeraceae bacterium
CCGAGTTGCTCGCGCAGGCGAGCGGCGAGGAATCCGGGGTAATCGGCTGAAAATCGGGTGCCGCCGATCACATCGGGATGGAGACCGAAGATCACGATCAACGTCTTGCTTTCGGGGAAGCGGATCACGGTCAGGTTGGGATCGACGTCGCCCACGGGGCCAAGGACGTTGGGGTTGTTTCGGCCCGGATTGGTGCGGACAGTGCCGTCCTTCATAGCAAACCGGCGATAGAAGGCCAGCTTTTCCGCCTTGGTCTGGGCGAGCTCGGCCGGTCCAGGCTTCGCGGTTTTCTGGGCGGCGGTCACGGCGTCAACCACCCGGTCGGGCAATTGCGCGACCCAGGCTTGATCGACGTCACCGGCGAAAAAGTGGGGCACGATTGAATCAGCGTCGGACGTGAATCGCCTGGGAATCATGATGCCGGTGTGCGAATGCGTTGCATGAATCCAGACATGAGCAGCCGGGATGCCTGTGGCGCGCTCGACCGCCTTCCGGCAGGCGTTGGCCTCGATCGCTTCCAGGCCGACCAGATCCAGGGCGACCAGTGCCCCCCGCATCGCTCCGCGCTGAAGCACGACGGCGCGAGCCTTCAAGGGATCAAGCACGCCGGTCGCCTTGCGGTCCTGGAAGTAGCCAGGCATCGACGCTCCCAAGGGGGCGCGCAATTCAGCTTCGCCGGAACCGGCGATCAAAAGTTCGGGTCCAAGGAAGCGCATCGCGTTGGTCCTCCATCGGCAAGTTCAAAAAAGAATCCAGCAAGACCCGAAGCCGCTCACGCAAAGACAACTTGTTGCACCATCCAGACCCCCGCCCAGAGCAAGGCGTTCATCGCCGCCGTGGCGAAGATCAAGACCAGGGCTGACTCCGCCAACGCCTCAATGTGGGCGAAGAACCCTCGGGCGTCGCCGATCCTGGCAATGGTCTGGAACAGAATCATCAAACTGGCCGTGCCCACGGCAACCTCTCCCAGGCCGGTCACGAAGACCACCAAGGCCACCCGGCCGGCGTCGTCGCGCACGATCGCCAGGACCAAGGCCGCGCACATCACCGCCACCAGCCACTGCCAGAGACGCATCGTGCTCTTGTCCCAGAGACTTGGTTCTCGGACCCCGGCCCTTGTATGCTAGGGACCGGCCCCCGCGGACGAGGGCTCGCCCTTTTCGTTCGGTCTCACGCTGGTTTCAAGATACCCGATTCTCGACCGCGGACAAACGGGTTGGTCCGGACCCATTTTTTTGAACAGCTTATGGGTTTGTTCACGTTTCCTGAACTCTTGATCAAGGACCCATCACAAATGACGACCTATCGCTTCTCGTTCGGACCCTGGAACATCAGCACCGGGGCCGATCCGTTCGGGCCGCCGGTACGGAAAGAGCTGGAATTCGCTCACAAGGTCCGGGCCTACAAGAAACTCGGCTTCGACGCCATTCAGCTTCACGACGACGACGTCGTTCCGGCCGACTGGGGCCTTGAGGAACAGAATAAGGGGATCAAGGCGCTCAAAGCCATGCTCGACGGCGAAGGCCTGATCGCGGAGTTCATCGCCCCGAGGCTCTGGGAAGACCCTCGGACCATCGACGGCGCCTTCACCGCCAACAGCCCCAGCGACCGCCAGTACGCCCTGGACCGCGCCAAACGCGCCGTGGACATTGCCCGAGCCCTGGATTGCAAGAATTACGTGCTCTGGCTGGCCCGCGAAGGCACGTACATTCGCGAGGCCAAGGACGCCGTGACCGCCGTTGGCCGGATCACCGACGCCTGGAACGCGATTTTGGAACACGACCCCGAAATCCGGATCTTGGGCGAGGCCAAGCCGAACGAGCCGATGGACCAGGCCTATCTGCCAACCGTCGGTCACATGCTCGCCTTAGGATACCGCACGATCGATCCCAGCCGCTCGGGCGTCTTGATCGAGAGCGCCCACTCGATCCTCGCCGGACTCGACCCGGCCGACGACATGGCCTTCGCACTCTGGCACGGTAAGCTCTGGAGCGTTCACCTTAATGACCAGAACGGCCTGAAGTACGACCAGGACAAGGTCTTCGGTTCGGCCAATCTCCGCCGGGCCTTCGATCAGGTCTGGGTCCTGGAAGAGAACGGCTACGGCAAAGACGGCGCCTGCATCGGCCTCGACGTCAAGCCCATGCGCACCACGACGGTCGAGGAGTCGATGTTCCACCTGTCGCACTCCCAGACCATGTTCCTCCGTCTGCTGGAGATCGTCCGCGGCGTCGATCACGCCAGGGTCGAAGAACTCCGCCAGAACCGCCAGTACGAGCAGCTTGAAATGCTCGTGCTTAACGCGCTCACCGACAATAAAGGAACGTTCAAGGTGACAGACCCTTGATCTCAAGGGAATCTGATGGTCTCCGGGTCATTGATGTTCGTTCCCTTTGGGATACCAGGGTCGCTTTGCGCCCTTGGCCAAGTCGTCTGGGCAGGTCGGCCGGGTTGTGCTAGAGTCCGGGCCGCCACGTGCCGGGTCTGGCCCTTCGTAGGTTCGCGCCTCTCTGTTCCAGCCCGACGCAAGACCAAATGGGGACGGTACCGGCCAAAACGACCGGTCTCGGGCCTCGTTTGACCGCCGTTCGAGACTTCGTGAACCCGACAAGGATGGGGGATCGCCCATGAGACGACCGATCGCCATGATGGCCATGACTTCGCTTTCGTTCCTGGCCTCGACCGCCGTGGCCCAAGGGCCCTCGGTTCGCCCGACGAACCGAGGGGGCGTCGCCCCACCAAGTCGCCTGGCACCCACGCCGCCTTCCAACTTCGCCCGCCCAGCAACGCCAGCAACGGCCGCGACCCGTGCTCCCAACGCGGGGCAGGCCCAGGCTCCCGCTCCGGCCGCCGACTCGAAGGTCTACCGGTCTGGAGAAGAGATCGCCAGGTCGGAATATGTGCCCGGTGATCCCAACGTGACGCTCGCGGCCGGGCGGGTCGAGGATTACTTGCTCCAGAAAGAGCACGGTCCGTTCATGGTCGTGGCCATGACGTTCCGAGGCGCCGAGTCCTCGCGGTACGCCGTGGCCTTGACTCGCGAGCTGCGCGAGCAGTTCCAACTACCGGCGTATATCTTCTACCTCAAGATCAAACCAGGCCGTAGTAACATCCGCGACGTCTCGCCGACAGCAGCAGTGACCAGCCGCAACGGCGACCTCGCCGCTCCGCGCGCTTATGACGAGGCGGCCGTGCTCGTGGGCCACTGCAAAACCATCGACGAGGCCGGCAAGCTCTTACACTCGGTCAAGAAACTGCGGCCGAAATGCCTCGACGGCATGGACCAGCTCTCGCACCGTCGGGGCAAATACCTGAAGTCGGCCACCATGACCACCAACCCCCTGGCGGCCTCGCAAAACCTCTACCCGGGACGGGAAGTTCGGATGCACGGGGGCGCGGAGGTGGATACCTATCAACTCATCGATCGGATCGCGAAGACAAAACAGGTTGACCCTTTCGTGGCCAAGCTTAATGGGAACCGGCGCAGCCTGTATCATTGCCCGGGGCCTTACACGCTTCAGGTTGCCGAGTTCTCGGGCCGTTCCACGACCAACGCCAGCGACCGCCGGTTCTTCAGCGACAAATTCCTGGGCACCAGCCCCCTGGGAACGGCCTATGACGACGCCGAGCGCGTGGCCGACGTCCTGGAGAAGAACTCAAACTGGTTGCAAGGGATGAAGGTCTACACCTATCACGACCGCACCACCAGCAGAGTGGTCGTCGGCTCGTTCGCGTCGTCCACCGACCCTGCTGTGCTGGCCTTGAAGAACCGCCTGGTCAACCAGGTGCCGCAAAAAGTGGTCCAGGAACAGAAGATCCCGCTCCCTTTGAACACCACCCCGTTGCTGGTGGGAACCCCGCAAGGCGCGGCAATCCACGATACGATGGTCCAGCAGACGGCCGGCGCGGTCGCAGTCCCCGAGTTGATCCCGATCCCGACGCGCTAACAATAAGTCGCTCTTCAGATATTTAGTTAATAATCATGTTAACATCAGGAAGCGGCGTACAAATCCCATTGTTGATCGCCACCAGGAACCGGAAGAAAGGGGGTGAGATGGTCGCCTTGCTCGCCCCCCCTTGGGAGCCCGGGCGGTTGCGCGACCGACTTTTGGTTGAGACGCTCGACGCCTATCCCGACCTGGCCGAAGCGGTCGAGGACGCGGACAGCTTCGCCGGTAACGCCCGGATCAAGGCGACCGCAGCGGCCAAGGCCCTGGGGCTCTGGACGATCGCCGACGATTCAGGGCTGACGGTGGACGCTCTGAATGGCGCCCCCGGTGTCTATTCGGCCCGCTATGCCGGCGTTCACGGCGACGACGAGGCGAACAACCGCCGATTGCTGGACGCCTTGTCCGACGTGGCCGACGACCATCGAGGGGCCGCGTTCGTGTGCGCCTTGGCTCTAGCGGATCCCGATGGCGAGGTCCAGGGCGAGGTCCAGGCCGCCTGTCGAGGCACCATCACCCGCGAACCGAGGGGCGAGGGGGGATTCGGTTATGATCCTTTGTTCCTGATCCCTGAGTATCACAAAACCTTCGGCGAACTGGGCCCCTTGGTCAAGCAGCATCTCAGCCACCGCGCCCGAGCCTTCAGCCGTTTGCGGCCGATCGTGGAGCGGCTCCTTCTGGCGTGAGCGCAACGAAGAACGCCCCCCGAACCGATCGGGGGGCGTTTTGATTTTCAACAACGGTTCTACCGGCTTGCTGAGCTTATCGGCGGAAGATCCGGCCGAGCCGAGGGTGTTTGGCGTCGCAGGTGCCGCAAGGAGGGATGTCGGTGATCGGCATCACGCTTTGGGCCGAGGCCAAGGGCCCTTGGGGCGAGGCCATGACCGTCTGGCACGGATTCGGGCAGTGGATGCTCACCGGGACCTGTTCGCAGACCTGGACCGGGACCATACGGCAAATTGTCCTGGGTTCGCAAACCGTCTTGCACTCGGTGATCGTGCGGCGGACGGTCACGGGAACGCACTGGGTGGTTGTGTAAGGCACCTGTCGGCTAACGGTGTAAGGCACCTTCTTGACGCACTGGACCGTTTGCATCTCGCAGACAGTCACCGGGACCTGGCGAACGCACACGGTAGGAACCATCTCGCAGACAGTCTGCGGGACGTTCTTGTAGCAGACCTCCGAGACCATCCGACAGGTCGTGACGGGCACCTGGCGGACCTGGGTTTCCGTGACCATCCGGCAGGTGGTCACCGGATCAGTCCGGACTCGGGTCTCAGAGATCATCCGGCAAGTCGTCACAGGCACGGTCTTGACGCAGGTCTGGGGAACCATCCGGGTGACGGTACAAGGGACGTTCTTGACGCCAGTCTCCTTGATCATCCGGGTGAAGCTATACGGAACCGTCCGGGTGACTCGTTCAGGGACGTTAACCATGACAGTGTACGGCACCTGCCGGTAGGTGGTCCTGGGAACCATCTTGGTCACGGTCGTCGGCACGCAGCGGGTGGCGGTGCGAGGAACCATCGTGCAGTAGGTATAAGAGACGGTCCTCATGCGCGTTTCTTGCACCATCCGGCAGGTCGTCACCGGAATTGTTTTCACCAGTTCTTGCGGGACCATTTCGCAGATGGTTTCGGGCACCTGGCGGACATTGGTCTCGGTGACCATGCGGCAAGTGGTCATAGGGACCATGCGGACGCACTCTTGCGGGACCATCTGGCAGGTGGTCACGGGAACCTGCCTGGTGACGGTGTATGGCACCTGTCGGCAGATCGTGTACGGCACCTGACGGCGAACCGTCTGCGTGTCATAAACCGTGGTGCAAACGTTCTCCACAAGAGTCCGCGGGACCCAAACCCGGCATTCGGTCCAGGTCGGCGGGGCCTGAACCCAGCAGCCATTGACACAGTACGTCTTGCCAGGTGAGCAGGTGCGCTGGGTGACCCATTCCCCGGCGTCGCGGGTGACCTGAGTGGTCATCTGTCGAGGAACGCGGATCGTCTCGCAAACCTCTCGGCTGGCCGTTTCGGTGACGTTGCGGTAGCAGGTCTCGTTGACCGTCGTCATCGTGGTTGACTGGACGGGGCGAGTAACGGTGTATCGGCACTCTCGCATGACCGTTTCACGCACAGGTCGCGTCACGGTATAGGTGCAGCTCTTCATCACTGTCCGGCGCACCGGGGTGGTGACGGTGTATCGGCAGGTCTTGTAGGTTGTCTCACGCACAGGGCGGCTGACGGTGTAAGGGACCTGCTTCGTGCCGCACTGCCGGACGGGGACCATCGTCGTGTAAGGAACGCGCTGCATCACGGTGCAGGTCACAGGCACGCTGACCGTCTCTGGCACCGACTTATAGCAGGTTTTGGGAACCTGTTTGCAGACGGTGTAGACGCAGGTCTTGTACGCGGTCTCCGTCACTGGCCGGCAGACTGTATACGGCACCTGCTTCATCACGGTCTCGGTCACAGGCCGGCAGACCGTGTAGGTGCATTGCTTATAGGTTGTCTCACGCACAGGCCGGCAGACCGTGTAGCTGGTGGACTTCATGACCGTCTCACGCACAGGGCGGCAGACGGTGAAGGGCTTCGTGACAATCCGCGTCTCGTTCACTGGACGGCAGACCGTATAGGCAACTTGTTTCCAGATCGTGCGCGACACCGGTTTCTGCACCGTGTACCGCTGCTCTTGCATCACCGTGCGGTAACTTGGACGCTGCACGGTATAAGGAACGTCGCGAACGCACTGCTCGGCGATCGTCTTCATGATCGTGACGGCCTGCGGCTGCATCACCGTCTCGCAGACTTCGCGCGTCACAGGAACCTGTCGCGATTGAAAGACCGTTTCTTGAACCGGCCGTAAAACCGTGGTGCGCCGGGTGGTGTACCCAACGTGACCGCCGCAATCGATATTCTCTGGGCAACACCTGGTCGAGGCTGCGCCCGCATAACTGGCCGCCTCTGCTGGACGATCGGCCGACCACGCCCCGAACGCCAGGGTCATGAGCGTAACCGATAGAAGTTTACGCATGGTTCGACGCTCCACGACAACACTCCCGACACAAGTCGAGGCTGGCTTACCGTTACTTGCCTAGCGCCGACTCCTTCGACGCCAAGCCACCAACTCACTGCCTTCTTTCGGTTCTCTCAATGCCCCAGCTTCAAGGTCTTCACCCAAATTCCCCAAGAGACCAAGACCACCCAACTCAAGGTTTACGCAGGGTGAACAACCGACATATTCTCTCGCTGTTTCTCCCAAACAACCCAAAATGTCAACGTAACGGGTACAGGTTCGAAATCCGCGCCCGATTACTCATCCGAAGATTGGCGGCAAGTATCTTGGTCGAGCGATCGAGGTACGGTAGTCTTGCTTGACCCGTTGAAGGCCGAACACGGACGCGCAAGTGGGTGTCCGGGTCGAGAACGACGAAATCGAGATCAACGATCTGGAATCCCATCCAGCCGATGAGTCATTTTATCGATTTGTGATTACTGAACATTCATCGATTTAACTTGGGAGATGCGATGAGTCGCGACGCGGGTCTTGTGGTTCCGAGTGGTTTCCGGGCCGCCGGGGTGAAGGCGGGGATCAAGCCGTCTGGCGGGCTGGACGTGGCGGTTTTGGTCGCTGACGGACCGTGCTCGGCGGCCGGCACGTTCACCTTGAACCGAGTGGCCGCCGCCCCTGTGCAATGGGGACGATCACTCGTGCCTGCGGATTCGATCCGCGCCGTGGTTGTCAATGCCGGCAACGCCAACGCGGCTACCGGTGCGATCGGCATCGAAAACGTCCGACGCACGGCCGAGCACGCCGCGAACCGCCTGGCTTGCCAGCCGGAACACGTTCTCGTCGCCTCGACCGGGGTCATCGGCCATCAACTGCCGATGGACCGCTTGCTTGATGGGCTCGACCGCGCACTCGACGCGGCCTCGGTTGACGAATCCGGGTTTCAGGATGCGTCGAGGGCGATCCTCACGACCGACACGCATCCCAAGGTCGTCTCACGCCAGGCAACCATTGGCGGCAGGGAAGTGTGTCTGCTGGGCCTGGCCAAGGGGGCCGCGATGATCGGCCCGAACATGGCCACCATGCTCGGCTTCCTGCTGACTGACGCGCCGGTCTCCCCGAGCGTGCTTCAAGGGATCTTGAGCGAGGCGGTGGATCAGTCGTTCAATTGTATCTCGGTCGAAGGGCACACCAGCACCAATGACACCGTCCTCCTGCTCGCCCGTGCTCCTGAACGAGCCGAGCCCTTACAAGGCGACGATCTGAAGGTGTTCGCGGCCTTGGTGCGCGAAGCCTGCATCGACCTGGCGAAGATGATCCCCGACGACGGTGAAGGAGCCACCCACCTGATCACTATTGACGTCGAAGGAGCGCGCACACGCAATGAAGCCCACGCCCTGGCCAAGGCCGTGGCCGACAGCCCTTTGGTCAAGACGGCGATCCACCGCGGCGACCCCAACTGGGGCCGAATCGTCTCGGCAGCGGGCTATGCCGGAGTCCCCTTCGAGGAGTCGGAACTCTCGCTCTGTCTCAACGGAGAATGGCTCTATCGCAACGGAGTCCCCTTGCCCTTCGACGCCGCCGCCGTCTCGGCCGCTTTGAAGGCCCGGCGCGAGACCAAAATCCGCCTGGTCCTGACCCAAGGAGCCGCCGCCATCCGGTTCTGGACCTGCGACCTCTCGGCCGAGTACATCCGACTCAATGCGGATTACACAACCTGAAACCATCGATCCCAGTAGGGCCTCTTGACAGGCATGCCCTACCGGGATCCAACCAGTCGAGACGTGAATTCGATCAGGCTTCGACCTTCTTCTGAGCCGCGGCCAAAGGGCGAAGCACGGCAAGCATCGTGTTGAGATGGGCAAGCCTCGGTCCGAACTTATCAACGAAATCCGAGAGTGAGAAATCCCCTTCGAGCAGGTTTTCGTGGTGCTCATCGACATATTCGGCAAGCTCACCCATGAGCGAAGCGTGAACCTGTTCGAGCTTGCCGAGCGCGTCCTTGCAAGGGTCGATCACCCCGTCGTGGCCGGTCTGCCAGCGTTCGAGTTCAGCGACCTGACGGGCGCGCTGCTCGCGAGCGATCTGGGCGGTCTCACGCGCAAGTTCCAGATACTGCCGCTGGTTCTCCAAAATCTGCCGTTGCATCTCAAGGGTTTGCGACTGGAGATTGACCATCCACTGGAGCAGTGGAATCGGTTCGTTGATATTGGGAACGGCCGGAACAGGTTGCCCCGTAGGTGAGACTTCCATCCGATACGTCCAAGGTGGCGAAGGCGAATTTTCCCGAGACGACACGCCGGCCTCCGATTCATGGTTGCCTTGGGTCCAAGCTTCGACCCGGCGGCTTTTGACGTTGACCGCTCTGTTTGATCAGATCAATTCCTGAACTGTACCATGCGGGCACTCCCGATTGACAGGCCCGGCCTCCCCGTTTCGGAGGATTGCAAAGTCCAGACTCGAGGATTCCAGTAGGAGTTACGCGGTTGACCGCGATGTTGCTCAAAAGTGTGCGTGTGAAGCTCGCCGTCCAGAAATCAATCTGGCATGCTTCACCTGCCCGACAAACCCAATCGCGTAACCCCTACCTGAATCTGGAATCTAGAATCTGGACTTCGCAATCCTTACTCTGTTCCTTTTTGGAATCGTTTGGAACCATTCACAGCGTGCAACGCGGCTCAAACGGCGTCACGACCCGGCGCCCAGATGCTCGAACGCATCGGCCAGCGCATCGACGATGTCGCCGGCGATCAGGCCCACCTCTCCGTTCTGATCGCGGGCGATGTCTCCGGCCAGGCCGTGGGCGTAAACGCCGAGCTGGGCGGCCTCAAATGCCGGCAACCCTTGGCCAATCAAGGCCGCGATCACCCCACTCAAAACGTCCCCGGCGCCCCCGGTGGCCATCCCCGGGTTGCCGGTCGGGTTCGTGAACACGCGGCGGCCGTCCGTGACGATTGTTCCTGCCCCCTTCAGAACGACGATCAAGTGGTCGGCCCGTTGAGCCAGGGCGACGGCCTGCCCTTGGCGATCCGCCTGAACCTCGGCAATCGACTGGCCGGTCAGGCGAGCGAACTCCCCCGGGTGGGGCGTGACGACGAGCGGCCTCTTTATCAGGTCCAGCAGCTCGACCTGTCCGCCCAGGTTGTTCAAGGCGTCAGCGTCAAGAATCGTCGGCAACTTGACCGCTTCCAAGACCCACCTGACCAGGGCGCGCAGCCCATCGGACTGACCCAAACCGGGGCCGACCGCCAGGACGTCGGCCTGGTCGATCAAGCCTTCCAGGGTCTCGCGGCAGCTTGGAAAATCGAGACGCCCGTGACCGTCGTCGGTCAAGGGGTAAACCATGTAGCTCGGCTCAAAGGTGGCCACGGTCGGCTGAACCTCGGTCGGGCAGGCGATCCGGACCAGGCCCGCCCCCGAACGCAAGGCCCCCGCTCCGGTCAAGGCGGCGGCCCCAGCCATTCCCCGACCGCCGGCCAGAACCAGGACTGAGCCATACGTTCCCTTGTGGCTCTCAGACTCCCGCTTTGGCAAGGTCGGGACTGAATCAACTGATTCAATGCTCATTAATAACAACCTTAAATAGTTAAAGAATAATTAAAAATTAATATTCAATGGCATGAACAAGTTTCGATTGCCATGTTGATCGGTTAAGCTCTTACCCGGCATCAAGCGGGGGTGGAACCGAAGCGCGGGCCTGACCGGCGCGTCTGGCGATCAGGCCGGCGACGTGGCCGCCGTTGAACCCGGCGTCAATGTTGACCACGACGACGCTCGAAGCGCAACTGTTGAGCATGCCGAGCAAGGCCGCCAGGCCGCCGAAGTTCGCCCCGTAGCCAATGCTCGTCGGCACGGCGATGACCGGGCAATCCACGAGGCCGCCGACCACGCTGGGCAAGGCCCCCTCCATCCCGGCGACAACCACCACGGCGTCGGCCCCTTGCATCGCTTCCAGGCGATGGAGCAAGCGATGCAAACCCGCCACACCTACATCAGCCACCAGGGTCACATCGCAGTTCCAGGCCTCGGCCGTGACGCGGGCTTCTTCGGCCACGGGCAGGTCGCTGGTGCCTGCCGTCACCACCACGACCTTGCCGAGAGGAGGGCCGGGGTCGGCCGGCGTTCGCAGGCGGAAGGTTCGCCCGACGGTGTTGTATTCCCCATCGGGAAAGGCCATGACCAAGGCGTCGGCGACCTCGGGCGTGATCCGGGTCGCCAGGCCCCCTTGACCGTGGCGTTGCAAGGTCTGGAGGATCGCGTTGATCTGGTCGGCCGACTTGCCGAGCCCGAAGATGACCTCCGGGAACCCGCATCGCAAGCTCCGGTGCAGGTCCACCTTGGCGAACGAGCCGGCCTCCTCGAACGGAGCGATCCACTTCAGTTGGCTAACGGCGTCGGGCACCGAGACCTGGCCCTGTTGGACCGCGTCAAGCAAGCGTACAAGGTCGTCGGAGTCCATCAAACCGTCCAAAATCAAATAAGAAAGGGGCGGGGCGTTGGAGCGTTGCTCGTTCCCTTTGTAGCGTCTGGAAGACAGCCCGGCAACTCCGAACTGGAAACCCACCCTTCCTGGATAGTCCCCGGGCGCGTTATGCTTGACCAGAGAGGGCCTTGGTGCGTTGGATGCGCCCGAGTCGGGCTGCGTCGTCCAGACCGCGCGGAGGGGACATTGATGCCGTTCGAGACCCCGTCGGGCCAGCCGAGCCCGATTCTCGCCCCGGCCGAGGGGGATGAGCCGTTCATCTCGTTGCGGCCCGAAACACACCGTCCCAAGAAACGAGCCGCCAAGGCGGCCAGGCCGACTCTTGCCCCGGCCAAACCGAAGCTAGCCAGTGACCCCGTCGAAATGGTCGCCATCCGGCACCCCTTGCTTTATTGGAACGGCCAACGCTGGGTCTTGAACCTGACCCGCCCGTCCATGACCGGCCTGGGGGTCTCCTTGGCCTTTCACGGCTTGCTCTTGCTCTGCATGGGCGTCTGGTATTTCAGTCCGCATCAAGACGGCGCGAAGGTCCTGGATAGCCGCCTTGCCGGCTCCCCCTTCGGCGACGACTCCGGGCAGAGCCTGACCGGCGGTCTGGGCATGGACGACCCGCTCTCACTCCCCGAAGGGCCGATCGCTGAGGCTGAGACTCAACCCATCACGTCGCTTTCAGTCGCCGACCTGAACCTGGAACCCTTACTCTCAAAGCGCGCCACCGAAGGAGGCCCGGCCACCAGTTCGAGCGGCCTGAACCTCGGCGGCCCAGGCGCCGGCAGCGGCGACGGCTTCGGTGTCGCCAAGTTCGGCATGGGTGGGGAAAATATCAACGGCATTGCCGTCAAGGTCGGCGACCCCCAGTTCACCCTCATCTGGGACAGCAAAGGAGACCTCGACCTCCACGTCATTGAACCTGGCGGCTCGGAAATCTTCTGGGAAGACCGCTTTGGCAAACAAGGAGGAGAACTCGACGTTGACGACATGGACGGCTTCGGCCCCGAGAACGTCAATTACAGCGGAGGCAGCGGCAAAGGACCACCCGGCGCTTACAAGTGGTTCGTCCGCTACTATGGCGCCTACAACGGCATCTCCCTGCCGACCCGCTGGAAAGTGCGGGTGAAGCACGACGGCATCGTCAATACCTATAAAGGGGCCTTTCGCAGGATCGGCGAGCAAAGCAAGACCTACACCCTCACGCTCGACCGACCCACCACCGACGCTGACGCCGACTCGACCAACAAGGTCAACTCGGCCGAGTTTCCTTGAACCGTCAGCGCAACGATTGATCCATCCCCGCTCGCCTGTTGGTTTCACGCTACGTTGATGTGTCAAAAACGGAACACGATCGAGATTTGTCTTGCGACGCCGCTCTAAATCACTATGCTGAACGTGCGATAAGTCAAACGTGATTAATCGTGACGGGGCCTGCCAAACCATCGGCTGACTTCACGACCGGAACGACGCCGATCGGTT
Source organism: Isosphaeraceae bacterium (assembly GCA_039936275.1). Classification (GTDB taxonomy): domain Bacteria; phylum Planctomycetota; class Planctomycetia; order Isosphaerales; family Isosphaeraceae; genus JBDTIR01. The sequence goes on from JBDTIR010000037.1 coordinate 12,907, forward strand.
TCACATACCTGTCATTGATCACTCGATTTCGATGATCGGTTCGCGCCTCAGTGGCGAGGCGATCCGTGATGATGCGTTGACGAAGACGAAGTTTGAGGTGAGACGAGTTCCGGGTTTCGAGATCGGCGGCGGCCGAGCCTTGGATCCGTCCGCCTAGCCCGTTCCGACCCCCCAAGATCGGGCCCGCAAACGCCAAATGTTTGGGGAACCTGGAGATGACGACCATGATGCGCTTCGCAACCGGGTTTTGCTCCGCGGCGGTCCTCTTGCTGCTCTCGATCCAGCCGGCCAGGGCCGACCTGATTCCGCTGGCTTCCTATCAGTTTCAGGGCACCCTCGCCGCCGATCAGGTGGGCCTGCCTGCCTTGAACGCAATCGACCCGCTCGGCACAAATGGGTTTCAAGTGGCCACGCTCTACGGCCAGAACCGCCAAGTGTACCAGTTCAACGGTGACGCCTCACCCGTCGCCAACCAAGGAGGTCTGACCCTGAGCACGACCGGCCTGCTCACTCCGGACAATTATTCGGTTGAAATGGTGTTTTCCTTCGACAGCGACCAGAACTACCGACGCATTCTCGATCCGTCGGGCCGAACCTCCGACAACGGTCTCTATGTCGATCCGAACAACCATCTGGACCTCTATGACACCACTCCTCAT
>JBDTIR010000038.1:0-3584 GCA_039936275.1 Isosphaeraceae bacterium
GTCTGGTGCTCAGTTCGGCCGCGCCCGCCGCCCCGCCAACGGCTCCCGCTGCGCTGGCGCCGACCCTTGAAGAACGACTCCGCAAGCAAGACGAGCTGATCCAGCAACTCGTCGATCAGAACAAGAAGCTCGCCGAACAACTGGAGTCCGTCAGCCGGCGTATCGATCGTTCGACGCCGCGAGCCATGGGCGACGATGACGACGATGACGACGACGATGACGATGATGATCGCCCCCGGACCCGCGCCCTTGATCGCCGCCGGGGCCGCGACGACGTCAGCGACGAAGGGGGGGCCGGCGCGCGCGACAATCCAGCCGGCATGGAAGACGCGACCTCACCATCCACGGACGGTCCGGACAGTGAACCGAGCGGAGAGAGCGACGCCTCGTTCGAAGGGGGCGCTGGCGCACGCGATAATCCCCCGGAACCAGCGGCGGGACAGGCCGAGAACAAGAAATCCATGAGGCGGCTGATCAGTAATTTCGGCCCTGGCTTCGAGTTTGAGACCGAGGACGAGGAATATCAGCTCCAGATCCACAACGAAACTCAGATTGATTCCCGCAACTTCGGCGGCAGACAGCAAGACTTCGTCAAGTCCGGGTTCGTTTTCCCTCGCCAGATCTGGGCGTTCAGCGGCCGGATCACCAAGCCGATCGAATACGTCGTCTCGATCAACCGGGGACTCGGCAGCTTTAATTTGCGAGACGTTTTTCTCAACTTTCATTATGACGATAGGTTGATGTTCAAATTCGGTCGATATAAAATTCCCTATACCTATGAAGTCTACGCGATCTCGAACACCGACTTGCTCTCCCCCGAGCGGTCGTTATACGCGATCAATTACGGCCTGAACCGCGAGATCGGGTTCATGGGCTGGGGTCAGCTCTTTGACAAGCGGCTCGATTACGCCGTGGGCATTTTCAACGGCCCTCGCAACGGGTTCGAAGACTTCAACAACGCCAAGGACGTCGTCGCTTACCTCAACGCGAGGCCGTTCGGCACGTCGAAGATCCCGTTCCTGGAGCACCTGAACTTCGGCGGCTCGGTTGACTTTGGCAACCAGAACAACCCACTCAACCCCGAAGTCTTGCGCACCGCGAACAACGCCTCGAACAGCCCCGGGGCCAACTCCGCGTCGCCCGCGATTTTGGCGTTCAATGACAACGTCCGCGAAATCGGCGAGCGGGCGCTCTGGAACATGCACCTCGCCTACTTCTACAAAGGGCTCTCGGTGCTCGCCGAGTGGGACGCCGGCTTCAACAACTACGGCTTCGCCGACAACGCGTCGAGGAGGGTCCGCTTGCCGGTGGGCGGCTATTACGCCGAGGCCGGCTATTTTCTCACGGGAGAAACGGTCACCCGCAGAACGCAGGTCAAGCCGATTCGTCCGTTTGAATTGCGCAAAGGCAAACGAGGCTGGGGGGCCTGGGAAGTCCATGGCCGCTACAGCGCCCTGCACCTCGACGACCGCGTCTTCACCGGCGGCCTGGCCGACGCCAACCAGTGGAGCAACAACACCTTCGCCACCGACGTCGGCTTGAATTGGTATATCAACCAGTATTTGAAGGTCTACTTTGATTGGCAGCACGCCGAGTTCAGTCCTTCGGTCATTGCCGGTCCAGGAGCGCATCAGAAGACGAGCGACTTGTTCTGGCTCCGGGCGCAGCTTTACTTCTGATCCATGGGTTGGCTCTGGCCCTCCGGGGGTCTCGGTTCCTACAATGGCGTCATGGTTATCACCGCGATCTTGAAGGCGATTTTTCGGGCCCGTCACGGCAAGAGGCTCGGTGTCGCGGCAGACGGCGAGGGAATTGGCCTGGTTGTCGTGGTCGACGGCGTCGGCGGGCTCGACCTCTGCGGTGCCGGGCTCTGCCTTGAAGTGGCAAGGGCCGACTTGCCCCTGGGGGTCCGGGTCATCTGCTGGGGGCACGGCCTGGGGCACTGGCACGCCGACCTGACCCGGGTCGAGAACCATGCCGCCTGGGCCTCGACGATCGTCGAGCAAATCCAGGAATTCCGGGCCCGCAGGCCCAAGGCGCCGGTGTTCCTCGTCGGCAAGTCGGGCGGGACCGGCGTGGTGGTCCGTGTGCTGGAGGCCCTGCCCGCGGAGTCGATCGAACGGGTCGTGTTGCTGGCGTCCGCCCTCTCGCCCACCTATGATCTGACCAAGGCCCTGTGCGCCGTGCGTCAAGAGATGGTGGTCTTCTGGTCGCCGCTTGACCTGATCGTCCTGGGTCTGGGTACGCGCATCTTCGGCACGATTGACCGGGTCCATTCCGTCAGCGCCGGCCTGGTCGGGTTCCGCCCGCCCCCAGAGGCCGACTACGCCAAGCTCCGCCAGGTGCGCTGGCACCCTGACATGGCTCCCACCGGCAACCTCGGCGGCCACGTCGGTCCCGATAACCCGGCCTTTCTGCGCAAATATGTCATCCCGTTACTCCGTGTCGGTTCCGTCGCGGAATCCAGCGAGGGGCCTGAACCGGCATCAAGCCCGGCCGACGCCGCGCCGATAACCTAAAGGCTAACGGGATACTGTCGAGTGCCGGACCCATTTGGCGTGGCGAATTCCGTCGATTCTCGCCACAATAGCACCCGCCGACGGCCCTCAACCCTGCAAAACAGGGCCCCGGCCCATGCGCTCCGCCGCCCGTTCTGGTTGCCAGGCGGCGCGAGCCCTTTTTGAGAACTGGCACCCGTTGTGAACTTGCACCGCGTAGGCGGACTCCGCCTCTTGATTAATGACGTCTTCACCCATTATTGATCACTTGCGCCTGAATATCAAAAACGGGGTCCGCCTCGCCCTTGATCCCCCAACCGGTCGCTATTCGGCCGTTTTTTGCGTTGATTGGTTGATTCCCTCGCACGGAGCCCGAAGCCCACGATGAGCACGCAGCCTGATTCGTCCACCCGTCACGGTCGCGCCTCGGTCACGATCGCCGCGGTTCACGGTCGCGAAATTCTCGATAGCCGCGGCAACCCCACCGTCGAGGTCGATGTCACCCTGGCCGACGGCGTCCTCGGCCGCGCCGCCGTTCCTTCGGGCGCCAGCACCGGGGTTTATGAGGCCGTGGAACTCCGCGACGGCGACAAGACGCGCTATCTGGGCAAAGGCGTCACTCAGGCCGTTGCCAACGTCAACCAGGCACTCGCCAAGGTCGTCGTTGGCCTCGACGTTACCGATCAGGTTGGCCTGGACCGCGCCATGATCGAAGCCGACGGCACGCCGAACAAAGGGAAGCTCGGCGCCAACGCCATTCTTGGCGTCTCGCTCGCCGCCGCCAAGGCCGCTGCCCAGGCCACCGGCCTGCCGCTTTACCGCTACCTCGGCGGCACCAATGCCCGCGTGCTTCCCGTGCCGATGGCCAACATCATCAACGGCGGCAAGCATGCCGATAACAAGATCGACTTCCAGGAATTCATGGTCATGCCCGTCGGCGCGACCACCTTCCGCGACGGTATTCGCATGGTCGCCGAAGTCTTTCATCAGCTCAAAAGCGTGCTCAAGAAGGCCGGGCACAACACCGCCGTCGGCGACGAAGGGGGATTCGCCCCCAACCTCGACAACGAAGAGGCGATCAAATTC
>JBDTIR010000039.1:0-3435 GCA_039936275.1 Isosphaeraceae bacterium
TCAAGGTGGGGATCGGGTGCTCCAGGTAATCGAACGGGCTGGCAGGGCTGGCGAAATGCAAGACGTGATCGACCTGGCCGTCAATCCGCAACGGTTCCGAAATATTATGTTCGATGAACCGGAACCGGGGGTTGTCCAAGAGCGGGGCGATGTTTCGCCGGTGGCCGGTCAAGAGGTTGTCAACACACAAGACCTCGTGGCCGTCGGCCAGAAACCGTTCACAGAGATGGGAGCCGACGAACCCGGCGCCTCCGGTGATAACAGTCCTCATGACGATTTCTCGCATCCTTCTTCTGAAGACGACTTGTAGCAATGAACAAATTGAGACAGGTTATTTAGGTGGATCACGCCAGCGGTCCATCACGTCGGGAATGGGGTATTCGGTGATCGGCAAACCGTCCTGAAAAAAGACCTCTTTGAGCCGAAGATAGCCGCGAGTCACGCGGGCCTCTTCGTCCTTGACGAAGCCTGGATCGAGATCAAGCTTGCCGAACGGGCCAGCGAGGACCGGGGTAGCGAATCCCTCTGCAACGATGAATTGGGCTAGGGTCGGGTTGCAGAGCAGGTGCCGTTCGGGTTGAACGTGAAGGGTCTCGGGGTCCACTTCGCCCAGAACGTAGCGAAGATAGAGGTCCGACTCGGTGACGTCTTCCACTTCCGCGCCACAGACCTCGCACAAATACCCTTGCTCGCAACGGGCCATTGAGGGCCTTCCCCTTGTTCTTTAGGTCGCGAGGCTCAACCGAGCAAGTCGGCCATGGTGTAAAGTTTGGCGGTTTTACCGGCCAGAAACCTGGCGGCGTCGAGCGCTCCCAGGGCGAAGCCGTCACGGTTCAGGGCCCGGTGCGAGAGTTCCAGGCACTCCCCCATCAGTCCAAAGACGACTGTGTGCTCGCCAGGGTTGTCGCCTGTGCGCAGGGAGTGCAGACCGATTTCCCGATTCGGCCGCTCGCCGACCAGGCCGGAGCGGCCGTGGGTGAATTGGTCCGAGCCGATCGCCTGGCCGGCGATCTCGGCAAGCCGTAAAGCCGTGCCGCTAGGGGCGTCCTTCTTGAAGTGGTGATGTCGCTCGACGATCTCGATATCGGCCGCGACGCCCAGGGCCCGAGCGGCCTCGTCAACCAGGCGCATCAAGAGGTTGACTGCCTTGCTGAAGTTCGACGAGATCAACACCGGGATCGTCGTCGCCAACCGTTCCAGCTCGGCGCGTTGCTCAAGATCGAACCCCGTCGTGCCGACAACCAAGGGAATGCATCGCTCGGCGCAGACTTTGGCCAGTGCCAGGGTTGCGGCTGGGGTTGAGAAGTCGATCACAACGTCAACCAGGCCGTCCAGGGTCGTTAGTAACGGAACTCCCAGCGGACCCAAGCCAAGGGCATCGCCGACGTCGTCCCCAATCCGAGGGTGGTCCGGGCGATCCAGGGCCGCGCCCAGGGTCAAGGCCGGGTCCAATTGGATCAACTGGATGATCCGGGTCCCCATCCGTCCGGTGGCGCCTTGCATGCCGATGGTCAAGGGCTCGATTGGAGGCACGTCGAGTGGTCCTGCGCGGGAAGAAGATCATTGACCCCGCGTCTTGTTCGCAAACGCGCACGTTGAGGTCAGATGGAACCACCCCAGGATAACGGCGAGCCTCGTGATTCGCCAGCGTTGTTTCTCGATGGGCAAGGGGGCCCCCTCAACTCGTTGCCGGCTCGTCGGCATACAGGGCGATGGCGCGGATGATGTCGTCGAGGTCGTTGGGCACGATCACCGGGCGATTGGCGAACCCGGCGCGGCGGACCCCTCGGCTGCCGAGCACGCGCTCGAACTGCTCCTGATCGGCGCTGTGGTAAGCGACGGTCGCCGTCGGGTCTTTAAGCTGGTGGCCGGTAAGGATACAGACGACCCGGTCACTCGGGGCGATGACGCCTTCTTCACGGAGCCGCTTGGCCCCGGCGACACTGGCCGCGCTGGCGGGCTCGCAGCCCAGGCCCCCCGCGCCGACGCGGGCTTTGGCGTCCATGATCTCCTGGTCGCTGACCTGACGGACCACCCCTTCGCACACAGCGAGCGCTCGCAGGCACTTCTTGAGGTTGACCGGCCGGTTGATCTCGATGGCCGAGGCGATCGTTGACGCCTTGCGTCCTTCAGCGTCCAACCGCTCGTAGTAACCTTTAGTGATCTGTTCATTGGGCAAGCCGTCGAGCCAGGTCAAGTGGTGCGTGCCGACCAGTTCGTCAAGCGTCCGAGCACCTTGGGCATTGATGACTGCCAGGCGAGGAACGCGGTCAATCAGGCCCAGGTGTTTCAACTCCAAAAACGCCTTGCCGAAGGCCGACGAGTTGCCCAGGTTCCCGCCGGGGACCACGATCCAGTCAGGAGGTTCCCAGGCGAGGCCCTCGAGCACCCGGTACATGATCGTCTTTTGCCCTTCGAGTCGGAACGGGTTGATCGAGTTCATCAGGTAAATACCCAGGCGGTCGGCCACCTGGCGAACTCGTTGCATCGCGTCGTCAAAGTCGCCAGCGATCTGAATCGTCAAGGCACCGTGATCGAGCGCCTGGGCCAGCTTGCCATAGGCGATCTTGCCTGAGCCGATGAAGATGATCGCCTTGAAGCCGAACGATGTCGCCGAACAGAACACGGCCAGAGCCGCCGAGGTGTTCCCCGTGCTGGCGCAGGCGACCCGGCGGGCGCCGACCATCCGAGCATGGGTAAACGCCGCGGTCATGCCATTGTCCTTGAAGCTGCCCGAGGGGTTCATCCCCTCGTATTGCAGCATCAGGCAGCCGAGGTCCATGCCGACGTACTGCCCGACTTTGTCGGCGTTCTGGAGCAGGGTTTGCCCCTCGCCGATGGTGACGACCGATTCAGTCGGGGCGAACGGCAGGAGTTCGCGGAACCTCCAGACGCCCGAGACGCAGAGCGGATCGAGCCGCCTGGACCACTTCGCTTCGAAGTCAGCCAGCCGCTTCGGCACCGGGAGCCGGTCCCAGTCGTACACCACGTCGAGCAGGTCGCCGCAGCTTGGGCAGGCAAAGACGGCCTGACCGATCGCCAAGGTTTCCCGGCAAGAGGGGTTAATGCATTGCTGATAGGCCAGGTCGTGGGCTGCCGTGGAGGGCATCGCGGTCGCTCGTGCAGAGTCTCGCCGCCCCTGAAGCGGGAGACGGCCTTTGGATCAACGTCCGACCAGTCTATCGGCCTGCGCAAGGGCGCGGCAAGGCCCACTGGTTTGGATGGCCCAGATTGACAGGACCGTCCGAGCCTGCCATCGTCCCCGGCGGCCGATGATCATGAGCGGTTTGGGCACTATCTCACAGCATATCTCCCATCGCGGACAGTTTTTCCCGCAAATCCTCGGGCGTCAGCTTGAGCAACTCCCAGAAGCTCAAGTCGGGCACCTTCAACCCTAACAGGCCGTACGGCGTCCGATCCTTGCGGCGGCCTGTA
>JBDTIR010000040.1:0-2356 GCA_039936275.1 Isosphaeraceae bacterium
CCGCCGCCGAAGGGTTCGAGCGCGTCGAGCAAGACAACGTCCAGGTCTCGGCCCAGGCGGCGATGCTGGAAGCCGTCGTCCAGGACCAGGGCTTGCGATTCCAGCTCCTCGACGGCGATCCTCGCCAACGCCGCGCGATCCGTCCCTTGCAGGTGGGGCACGTCGGGCAGGTTCTCCTCCAAAACGCGCCCCTCGTCGTTCAGGCCCTCGGTCTGGCCGTACCCTCTGCTGAGGATCGCGACCCGGACGTCGTGCGCCCGAAACCACCTTGCCAGCCACTCAACCATCGGCGTCTTGCCGGTGCCGCCGAGAGTCAGGTTGCCCACCGAGACCACTGGCACGCTCGCCTGATGGACGGTCTTCCAGCCCCGGTCAAACGCCAGGTTTCTCGCCCCGACCCCCAGGCGATAACCCCCCGTCGCCACGCTCAAGCCCAGCCTCGCCAGACTCGCCCCAGGCCCCTTGGTCTGGCCCCGAACCAGGCGGAGATAGGCGGCTTCATTGATCCAGGGCAATGTCTCACCTTCCTTGGTTCAAGCCGGCTCGACCCGGACCAGTTCCAGGCCGACCCCGGCGCGTTCGACGTCCATGACGGCGGACGTCAAGGCGACTTGAAACGATGGGGCCTTCCGCCGAAAGTCCAGAAACACCTCTCCGTTCTGAACTCCGAGCAGGGCGTCGGCGCAACCCGCTTCGAACAAGGCGTTTTCCAGATCCTCGGTCAGCTCACTCGTTCCCGAGTAGATCAAACTGAATTGATGAGTAACTTGAGCAACACGATTGGATTTCGCCCTGGCAGTCTCAGGCATGATTCGGCCTCGCCTCATGGGGACAGCGAACGCCTCAAATACAGATCGCACTTCACCCCTCTGGTGAATCAAGCCGGCTCAACCCGAACCAACTCCAGGCCGACCCCAGCGCGTTCGACGTCAGCGATGGCGGAGATCAAGGCGATGCGGAACGAGGGGGATTCACGATCGAACGTGATTCGCAAAACACCCTCACGGACCCCGACGTGGGCGTCATCGCAGCCGGCTTCGAACAGGGTGTTCAAGAGTTCCTCTGTCAAGTCTTCGATGATCCCGTCGAAGACCAGCGAGAAACTGAACGTGGCCAGCGGCACGCGCGTCAAGGTGGTGGAGTTCATGGTCAGTCCACGAGTAAGTCGCCGATCCAGGAGTCAAGTGCGATACCACCAAGTCTCGCCCCTCGTCATGACAAAGATCATAATATCTACGGATTTCAATTCAATAATTAAAAGCACATCTTTGAACGTGAAACGCACCACATCTTTACTACGAGAGAAGATGGCGCGTTTCACGCATTCGACAAGAGATTCGGCAGGGTCGGTCAGGCCCCCATTGCCTTGATGATCGCCCGAGCCATCTCGCAGGTGCCGACGGCGGTCGGATCGTCGCGGTTGGGCTTCATGTCGTAGGTGACGTCCTTGCCGGCTTTGATCACCCGGGCGACGGCCGTTTCCAGGCGCTGGGCCGCGTCGTTCTCGCCGAGGTAGTCAAGCATCAAGACGCCCGAAAGGATGAGCGCCGTAGGGTTCATCTTCCACTGCCCTTTGTACTTCGGGGCCGAGCCGTGGGTCGCTTCGAAGACGGCCCCTTTCTCGCCGATGTTCGCCCCGGGGGCCACGCCGAGACCGCCGACCAGGCCGGCGCCGACGTCCGAGATGATGTCGCCGTAGAGGTTCGGCAAGACCAGGACGTCATACAACTCGGGCTTCTGAACGAGTTGCATGCACATATTGTCAACGATACGGTCTTCGAATTCGATGTCGGGATATTGCTTGGCGACCTGGCGGCTGACCTCAAGGTAGAGGCCGTCGGAGAACTTGAGGATGTTGGCCTTATGGACGGTGGTGACCTTCTTGCGGCCGTGTTTGCGGGCGTATTCGAAGGCGTATTTGACGATTCGTTCAGAGCCCGCGATCGAGATCGGCTTGATCGAGATGCCGGAGTCTGGGCGGATGGTTTTGCCGATCAGGCGCTGAATGTGGCCGATCAGCTCGGCGGTCTCGGGCTTGCCCTGCTCGAATTCGATGCCGGCGTAGAGGTCTTCGGTGTTCTCGCGGACGATGACGAGATCAACATTGGCGTCGGAATACCGAGTGCGGACCCCTTCGTACTGCTTGCAGGGGCGGACGCATGCGTAGAGGTCGAGCGCCTGACGGAGGTAAACGTTGACGCTGCGAAAGCCGGTGCCGACGGGCGTGGTGATCGGGGCTTTGAGGGCGACGCCGGTGCGCCTGATCGACTCCAGGACGCTGTCGGGGACCGGGGTGCCGGCCTTGGCCATGACGTCGACGCCAGCTTCCTGGACGTCCCAGTCACTCTTGACGCCG
>JBDTIR010000041.1:0-8303 GCA_039936275.1 Isosphaeraceae bacterium
GATCACCTCGGCCAGAAAGCAGTCGCCCGGCTGGATCGGCGGCCGGCCGTTGAGCAGCCGCTCCCCGGCACTGAAGCCGTCCTTCGGCAAGATCTGGCAGATCCGCACGGTCACAGCCAGGCCCGACTTGAGCAGGAGCGGCGGAACCTTGGGGATCGGCGCGGTCGGGACCGCCGAGAGCGCCTTGGCCACCTCTGGCCCTGGCGGCAACTTGTCAGATCGTCCCAGCGACTCCGCCCGTGGCAAGGGCAAGGGGAGCATGAGCGGAGCACCAGGCACCGCCCCTTCTTCGGGCAAGGGCGACAGCGACGACGAACCCGGGACCGCCGCGCCTGGAGACAACGGTCTGGTCGTCGCGCCCGGCGTGAGGGGACGAGTTGGGATCGCCGACCTCGGACTCAACGACGAGCCCGGGCTTCCCGTTCCCCTCGATCCTCCGGGTTCCGGAATCGTGAACGTTCCGCTACGTGAGGGCCTTCCCGTGAACGGCGACTGCGCGGTCGAGACCGTGGCCAGGCCCAGCACCAGAACGGCGCAGAGGCCCAGGGGCGTGACGTTCAGGGGGCGGCTCCATCTCTCTCTCTGGATCGACACGCCCCAGTCCCATTGATTCACGCTTGCTTCCTTACTTTTTGGCACGGTTCCCTCCATGGGGGGCGGACGGCGTCTTCGAGGCCTTCTTCGTGGACGCCCAGGGTTTCCAGCGTGAGTGGAACAAGGTTTCTTCCGGCGGTTTCTGAAAGTCCGTCATCCGGGCGATCCGGGTTCGCTCGACGTAGTCAAGCAGTTGTTCGGTGGAACGCAGGACGTTGAACCGAGCCAGTTGCAGATTGTACCACCGCGTCCAGCGGTTGGCGTCGCCTTGCAGCAGGTTGACCCGCGTGCCGAGCACCTCGACCCAGATTGACTGCTTCTGTTCGTGGAGCCGTTCCATGCGTTCGACCAGTTCGTGACGCAATTCCAGCTCATGCTCGCTGAGTTCCCATTCGCGGATTGCTTGCTGCCAGTTGTCCCAGGCGTTGCCGGCGTCAACGGCCACCTCGAGCAAGGCTTGCTCAAGCTCGAGTTGCGACTTGACCACGTCGAGCCTGGCCTCTCGGATGCTTGACCAGAGGCCGATATCAACAACAGGCAGGCCGTAGGTCGAACCGAAGATCGCCCCGAGCGTGATGCCGCCGTTCTTGCCGGGGTTCGTGTTCTTGAAGCCCAACTCGGCCGGCAACCGCCCTTCGCCGAACAGGCCCAAGATACTGCGTTTCTGCTGGATTCTGGCGATCCGGAGCCCCACGGTGCGGATGCGCACGTCGACCCGCTGTTGCTTGGCCAGTTGGATCGCCTCGGCGCGAGAGCCTGGAAAATCAGGCATCCAGCGGAGGTCAACCTCGTCGGGGTCAGCCAGGTCAAAGCCGTAGGAATACTCCAGTTCGATGGGTATGAATTGTTGCTCCTGCGGCGTGAGCAAGCGGCTCTGGTGCAAGACCGAGGCCAATTCCCGATGCCTGATCCGTGCATCTTTTTCCAGGTCCGAGAGCAGGACCTTGGTCTGGTGCTCGGTGACGCGGGCCTCGGTCAACTCAACGTCGTGGACCTGTTTCTCGCGCAGTTTGCGTTCGGTCAAGGCCCGGGTTTCCACGGCCAGCTCGACCCCGAGCCGGGCGGTCCGGATGCCGTAATCGATCTGCTTGGCTTCATAATAATCCTGGATCGCCAGCATCATTTGCGAGCGCCGCACCAGTTGTTCCATCAGCCACTTAAGATGAATGCCTTCCTCGGCGATGGGCAGCGCAGTGATGTGGCCTGAGGGTGTCATCGGAAAGAAGAGATTGGCCCGGTTCAATGAGGCTTGCTGAAGCCCCGGGCTTCCTTCCAAGAGCGCACCGCCGGTGACGTCCGGCAAGATCAAGACCTTGCCTTTGCCGGCAAACTGGTTGAAGGCGACCGCCAATTGAGGCAGGTTAACCAGGGGGATGAATTCTTTGAGGGCCTCGAACCGGGCGACCGTGGCCGTCTGCAAGGCGACGTTGGCCTGCACGGTTTCCACGTTGGCCAGGCTCTGGCGGATGGCCTCTTCCAGGCGGATGGGCACTGGCGGCCGGGTGAACGACATGCCTGGCGGCAGCACGGGCTCGGCCATGCTCTCCCGCGCCGTGGACGGCGGTGGAGGAGGGGGTTGAGCCGCGCTCGCTTCGCCAGCCTCGGCCGGCGCTGCGGACGGCGGAGGAAGGGGTTGAGCCGCGCTCCTTTCGCCAGCCTCGGCCGGCACCGGCGCCGCGGGTTGGGCTCGCAGGTCTGCCGCGACGCCAACCAGCAGGAGCAGCGCCAGAAGCACCGACCCTGGCCGAGGACCGCTGGATGTCGCGGTCGGTTTCAGGACAGCAGAATTCATCGGCTCGCCTCTCCTCACACCATTTACCATTTACCATTCGCGTGAACTGCCTCGCACGTAGCGCGAGGTATCGATCGTGACTCGCGTGGACATGCCGGGACGGATGCGGTTCTGGTAGTTCTCCTTGTCGCTGAAGCGGACTCGCACCGGCAACCGCTGTACGACGCGAACAAAGTTGCCCGTGGCGTTGTCCGGCGGGAACAGTGAGAAGACCGCTCCCGAGCCGCCTGCGACGCTCTCAACCCAGCCGTCAAAGGTCTTGTCGGTGATCGCGTCAACGGAGACCTTGACCGCCTGCCCCACGCGGACGTTGGGCATCTGCTTCTCACGCATGTTGGCGACGATCCAGATGTTGTCGAAGTCCAGGGGAACGATACTCAGGAACGGCGAGTTGGCTTCGATCGTCTTGCCGACCTGAATCGTGCGGCGGCTGATTACGCCGGTGCGCGGAGCGCGAATCAAGGTGTTGCTCAAGTCGAGCTTGGCCTGGCGCAGCTTGGCCTCGGCGAGCCCCTGCTGGTTGCGCAGAGACTTGGCCGTGTCCTCGGCCACGGTTTGTTGCAGTTGTTCGGCGTCAGCCCGGCCGACCATGCCGACGGTGTTGTCCAGGGCCTTGCGACTCTGTTGGAGCCGCACCCTCGCTTCCTCAAGCTGGAGCTCACTCGCATCCACTTGTCGCTCGGCCCCCAGGATGTCGCCTTTCAGCGATTCGACCTTGGCGATCGCGTCGCGGTAGGCGGCCTCGCGGTTGTCGAACTCCTGTTCGGGAACGTCGCCCGACTTGGCGAGGCTCTTGAACCGCTCATAAAAGTACCCGGCGTTGCGCTGCAGGGCGAGCAGGCCCGGCAACTGAGCTTGTAACGCGCCGAGGATCTCTTTCTCCCTCTCATGCAACCGCGTATGCGTTTGCACGGACACAGTGGCGGCCTTGACCGCTTCTTCAGCCTCGGAGCGATGGGCCTGCGCGGCGTCCAGCATCGATTTGCGGTCGTCGGTGGTGTAGTGAGTCTGAACCTCCGCGGCGGCGGCGGCGTGCCCGGCCTGCTGGTAGTCCGCCAGCGTCCGATCCACCGAGATCTGGAACTCCACCGGATTGATCTGGGCGATCGGGTCGCCCGGCTGAACAATCATATTATCATCAACATATAAGGCCACAACTTGGCCTGTCACATAGGAGGCGATGGGCGTGATGTTACCGACAACGTAGGCGTTGTCCGTATACACCTCGGTTCGCGTGTTCCACCACCAGAAGAGCGATTCTCCAGCGGCGGCCAGACCCACCAGAAGCAGGATCAGCCGGCGCCGTCTCGGGGATCGTGAACTTGGCATGAATCCCTATCCGATCACTTGTCGAGGGTTTGCGTCTCCCCCCTATCCGTAAGGGATCGATCCGCAACATCATCAATTATCGCGTGGCCTCAAGATTCCCACAACGATCTGTGCCATTCGTCCGTGTGGCTCTCCGATCCGAAGACGACGGTCTTCGGGATCAAATCAACGCTCTGAACAGTCATGAATCGGACACAGTCGCCGTTGCGCCAACGCCACCTCCTTCAAGCAGAGGCTGGAAATCCCGAAACGGCTCGAAATCGGCGCGAGGATCGACAAGCAGCGTCTCTCACCCTTACCAATCGGCAGTCGAGACCAAAAATTCCAGTTTTATCGCTCGTATGGATTATTCGGCAGACAAATGGGAAGACGCCAGGGTCGTGGGACTCCTGGAACACGGGAACGCTCCGCACAAACAGCCCTTGAATCAGGCTAGACACGACGAAGTGGGGGGTCCCTCATCATATCGCCATTGATGCTGACAGGAAATGCGAAATGAAATTCGCGAGATATGAATCGTATTACCTGCGGGCAGGAGTCCGTGAGCAAAGGTAGGAGACAGCAAGGAGGGGGGACAGAGGGTCGTGGAATAGGAGCAGGTGAAACTTAACTTAGTTCGCCTTTTACTTTTTTTTTGGAACACGATCAACCGGAAACGGCAATTGGTGGGTCTCGAAGAGTCGATCCACCCTCCAAAAGACCTTCCCGGATCGCCTCTTACGCCACCGCCTTGCGTTCCGGGTCGGCCAGAGCGGCGAGAGTGGCGTCGGCCGCCTGCCAGGCTGAGTGAACGCAGTCAGGAACGCCGACGCCGTCGAAGGCGTTGCCGGCGAGGACCAGGCCGGGATGACGACCAAGGCGGCGGCGGATCGACGCGACGCGGTCGATATGGCCAAGTGTATACTGCGGCATGCCCCGAGCATGGCGGGCGACCTCAAACAGCAAGGGCTTGCCCGAGGCGCCGATCAACTCGCCCAGTTCGCGGCGGACCAGGGTGTTCAGGGCGTCGTCGTCGAGGTCGAACAGCTCAGGCTGGGTCGCCCCGCCGATGAAGACGCGCATCAAGACCGTGCCCGCAGGGGCCCTGCGGGGGAACTTCACACTGGTGAACGAGACGGCCAAAATCTGGCGATGCTCGATCGCGGGCACGACGACGCCGAAGCCGTCAAGCGGGTGGGCGACCTGATCGCGCCTGTAGGCAATGTTGGCGATGGCCGAGGACGCATAAGGAATCGAGCGCAGGTGCAACGCAAGTTCAGGGTCCTGGGCGTCCAGCAAGCGCGCGGCGGCGTGGGCCTCGGTCGTGAGAATCACGACGGCGGCGTCGAGCGGAGGGCCGTCGAGCAACTCGACTCGCCAGGGGCCGTTCGGCTCGAGCCGGACCACCCGGCGCACGGCGGTCTTGGTTCGGATCGTCCCGGCAGGCAAAGCGGCGGCCAGGGTCTTCGTCAAGGTGCCCATGCCTTCGTCCAGGGTCATGAACAGGCCGTACCGCGCTCCCGAGACGTCCGACTCCGCGGCCCTCGCGGCGCGCGCCCGCCGACGGGCGCCCAGGATCAGGCTGCGGTGCTCGCGCTCCATCGCCTCGAATTGCGGGAGCGTGGCCTTGAGGCTCAACTCATTGGGATCGGCCGTGTAAATTCCACCAATCAAGGGTTGGACCAGGCGGTCAAGCGCCTCGCGCCCCAGGCGGCGCTTGACGAACGAGGCCAGGCTCTCGTCGGCGTCGTCGGTCTTCCCGGGCAAAACCAGGTCAAGCAGGAGGCGAAGTTTGCCGCGCATTGACAGGATCGGCGAGGTCAGGATCGGCCCGAGCTTGTTCGGCGCCATCATCACGAACCCCTCGGGCACCGGCACAAGGCGGCCTTGGCGCACGACGAACGAGCGGCGGTGCTGCGGGTCGGTCTCGATCAGGCGATCGGTCAAGCCCAGTTCCTGGCAGAGACCGACGCCCCAGGGTTTGTTGGTGATGAACGAGTCGGCCCCACCTTCCAGAGTGAACTCGCCGCGCTTCTCGGTCCAGATCGCGCCTCCGAGTTGATTGCGGGCTTCCAGAACGACCACCTCAACCGGCCTCCGAGCCTCAACATCGGTTGAGAGCAGCCGATGAGCGGCGGCCAGGCCGGTGAGGCCGCCGCCGATGACCACCACCCGATCGACCACTTGCGGATGGCGGATGGCGGATGGCGGATTCGAAAGGGGATGAGGAACCATGGTTGAGTCCTTTATTCTCCAGTCCGCCGTCGGCCGTCGGCCATCCGTGATCGAACCAGGTCAGCCAGGGCGAGAGCGAAGGTCGGGTGGTCGTTGACGCTCTCGGCGCGGGTCATGGTCAGGCCCAGGTCTCGGCAGGTTTGGGCGGCCTCAATGTCAAGATCGTACAAAACTTCGACATGGTCGGAAATAAACCCGATCGGGCACAGCACGACGTCGGCGACCCCGTCCTGTTTCAAGAGACGAAGGACGTCGTTGACGTCGGGTTCCAACCAAGGGGTCTGGCCGTCGCCGCTCCGGCTCTGCCAGGCGAGTTGCCAGGGAAGGCCGTCAAGATGGCGGGCCGTATTGGTGCAGGCCGCCTCGATCTGGGCGGCATAGGGGCAGAGGTTCGCCACCCTGATCGGAATGCTGTGAGCGGTGAAGATGAGCCGGACGGCGTCTCGACGATCGTCGGGAATCCGGGACAAGGCCCGGCGGACTTGATCGGCCTGGGCCTCGGCGAACAAGGGGTGGTCGAACCAAGGGTCAACCCAGTCCACCAATGGAGCGACGCCCGGCCCCGCGGCGTCGAGGACTGATTGCAGGTCGTTCTGATAGTATTCGAAGCTCGGCGCACTGCGGTAAGGGGCCATGACGATCGCGACGGCCCGTCGGCGACCATCCCGGATCATGTCACGAACCACCGTATACAAAAACGGCGGCGCGAATCGCATGCCGAAGTAGACGGGCAAGGCGGGTCCGTCGGCGGCAAGGGCGGCGCGCAATCCTTCAGCCTGGCGACTGGTCAGGTCGTTCAGGGGGCTCCGGCCGCCCATGAGTTCGTAATGATGGACGACCGCCTCGTAGCGTTCGCGAGAGACGGGCCGGCCTCGCAAGATATTGTCCAGGAAGGGCCGGACGTCTTCTATTCGCTCGGGACCGCCGTAGGCGAGCAACAAGACGCTGTCGTGGGGGATGTCCATGGTCAAGGTCGCCGCCAAGATGGGCTGGTCCTCTTCGGTTGCGATACGTCTAGTCAACAGGCCGGCATTTGAGCCAGCCTTTCATTATAGGGCAATCGCCAACCTCCGGCGATGCCGGAGGGATTTACCCTGGACCAGACCGGGAGTTACGTCCAGAAGATTTTGAGCGCGGGGCGGCGTGGACGAAATCCACCAGGGCTCGAACGTGATCGACCGGAGTCTTGGGCAAGATGCCGTGACCGAGGTTGAAGATGTGCCCGGGACGGCCTGCGGCTTCGTCGAGAATCCGCCTGGTCTGGCGCTGGATCTCCGCGACCGGGGCGAACAAGAGGACCGGATCAAGGTTCCCTTGCACGCCGACCCCGGGGCCGAGCCGTTGCCAACCCCGGTCCAGTTCGGTTCGCCAGTCGAGGCCGATCACGTCGCCCCCGGCTTCGCGCTGAAGTTCCAGAAGCGAGCCGGTATCGGTGCCAAAGTGAATCGTCGGCACCCCGGGCTTCAAGCGCGAGAACAGGCGTTGCATGTGAGGCAAGACAAAGGTACGGTAGTCGGTCGGGCTCAGGTTGCCGACCCAGCTATCGAACAGTTGCAGCACCTGGGCGCCCGCATCGGCCTGGGCGTTCAGATAAATCACCGTCGCATCAACCAGGCGGGCCATCAGAGCGTTCCAGGCGCCTGGATCGGCGAACATGAACGTCTTGGCTGCGTCGTAATGTCGCGAACTGCCCCCTTCGATCGCGTAGCAGGCCAGGGTGAAGGGCGCTCCGGCGAACCCAATCAAAGGTAGGTCGGGCCGCAAGGCTGAGCGAATCGACCGCAACGCCTGAAACACATAATCTAACGGGGCGGGATCGTCCAGGGGACGGACCCGATCGACGTCGGCCGCCGTCCGCACCGGATTATGAATGACGGGGCCTTCCCC
The DNA here is from genome assembly GCA_039936275.1 of Isosphaeraceae bacterium. GTDB lineage: Bacteria > Planctomycetota > Planctomycetia > Isosphaerales > Isosphaeraceae > JBDTIR01. Next base: position 7,817 of record JBDTIR010000041.1, read on the forward strand.
CTTGGTGAACTCCAGGTCAAACCCCAAGGGTTCCATGATCAAGAGAATGTCGGCGAAAAGGATGGCCGCGTCCACCCCCAAGATTTCCGCGGCCGTGACCGTGACCTCAGTCGCCAAGCCCGGGTCCTTGCACAGTTCCAGGAACGAAACCTTGCTCCGGACGGCCCGGTATTCCGGCATGTAACGCCCGGCCTGTCGCATCAGCCAGACCGGCGTGACGTTGGTCGGCTCGCGGCGGCAGGCCTTCATAAACAGACTGTTGCGCAGCAAATCCGCCGGTTTTTTCGAGGGAACGGACGCCGCGGCTGGCTCGGCGGGAATCCGGCCGGTCTTGGCAAGATCGTTCCAATCCGCGGCCAAGGCAGCGACAAGGTGACCCATCTTGGGATGTTCCGGCTCGAGGTCCACCGGCAAATCATGACCGCGAAGCGTCTCCGACGTGGTCGGGCCGACCGAGCCGACCACGATCCGCCTGCTCAACGCGGCG
>JBDTIR010000042.1:0-6770 GCA_039936275.1 Isosphaeraceae bacterium
CGAAACCGCGCAAGGCTGCCGCTGGATCTTGGCTCGTTGGGATGCACTCGGCGTCCCCTTGATCGAGAATATCGGTTGGGACGAGACCCAGTGCAACCTCGCCGCGACCTTGATGGGCGTCGGTCCCTATCTTCGCGCCGCTCATCCCGCCCTCAAACCCTCGGCCAATCCCGCCGATCAGGTTGAAATCATGTGCGCGCAGGCCGATGCGGTTCACATCTTGATGGTCGAAGCGCTGGAACCGCTCGACGCCAAGGAGCGTGAACTCACCCGCCTGGGCTACCCACTTCGCCCTTCGAAAGAATATCTCCGGCTTGAGCGTTATGAGAGCAAGCTCCGCAAGGCGTACAACGAGGCGATGAACGCGTTCCGCCAGTATCGCGCCGAGCGGATCGTTGGGCCTGAACCGATCACCTGTTTGCCGGTCGATCCCGATCCGATCGCCTTACTCACAGCCGCCATCAACGGTCTGGCCCTTGAACCTGAGCCCGAACCGGAACCGGAACTCGAACCGGAATCGAGTCTGTCCTCAGAGGAGTCGCCCTTCGAAGGCAAACCGATCATGGCGATGCTGGCTGCGTTGGTCGAATCGGTTGGCAATGGTTCGAAATCATCGTCTCCTTCGCCCGTCCCGCTTGCATCCGCCTTGCCGATGCCCAAGGCCCCGCTCAATCGCAAGGCCCGCCGTGCTCACGACAAGGCCGCCCGCAAGCGCCAGTCAGTTGCCTGATGATTGTGACGTTTAACGGCCCTTTGACAATTCAATCGTCACACGTCCTCAGAACCCATGGGCCGTTGCGCGCCGCGCGAAGCCACCAGCCATTTTGGCAGTCGCGATAGCTTGACGGCCCGCTCTCGAAGAAGAAGATCCCTCGCTCACGCGTCGGGTTTCAAAGCCCGAAGCGTAAGCGAGGGGCCCCTTCCTTCGGTAATTGCAACCCGACGCGTAAGCGAGGCGCGTTCTGCCCGGTGCGCCGAGCGAAGCCACCTGCCATTTTGGCAGTCGCGATGGCTTCGCGGCCCGCTCTCGAAGAAGATCCCTCGCTTACGCGTCGGGTTTTGAAGATCCCTCGCTTACGCGTCGGGTTTTGAAGCCCGACGCGTAAGCGAGGGGCACCTTTCTACTTTCGGGTTTCGAAACCCGAAGCGTAAGCGAGGCGCGTTCTGCCCTAGGGTTTCGAAGCCCGAAGCGTGAGCGAGGGGCACTTTCCTATGCCCTACAAAACGGCCCACGGCCTTTATCAAAGCGGCCGCTTGCCAGCCCGACGAATTGGGCCGTAGAATCAATGACCATGAGATACCTCGTTCCATGCTGGGTTTACGCCTTGATTGCGCTCGCGACCCCGTCCGCCGTGACCTTGGGGGCCGACTTGCCCTCGCGCTCGGCTGACCAAGAAGGGGGCGAATCGATCGTCGGCACTGACGGGGAGCGGATTCCAGGGCGGATTCAAGGCGATCCCGCCAAGGGGTTCCTGTTCGTCTCCGACCAAGGGGGAGCGGTCCCCTTGGCGACGGTCGGCGAGGTCCGCAATGACGGTCAGGGGCAAGCGGGCGATCCGGCCGAGGCCGTGCCGCCGTTCCAGGTCTTGCTGGGCCTCGGTCAGCGCATTTCCGGCAGGCTCGGCGAAGTCGGGCCGTCGGTCATCCGTCTGGACGACGGACCGGCGCGCGAGCCGATCTCCATTAACCGAACGGGAACCCTGGCCTTGATCCAGCGGCCTGGCGAGGCACAGGTCTTCCGCGACGACTTCGAAACCCTGGCTCTGGCTCGCTGGACCTTAACCGGCGAGCCTGAACTGACCGCCGAGTCAAGGCTCTCCGGCCGTCTGGGCTTGTTCTTGCCCGCTGGTGGAGCTTCGGTCACTCACCGCCTGGTCGAGCCGGTGGCTTCCGGAACTCTGGAGATTGCCTTTCGCGATGACGCGGCTCGCGTGGCTCGCCAGCGCTGGTTTGTCGATCTGACGTTCCGAGACGGCGACTTGCTGCAATCGATTCGGGCCGTCCCGGGCTGGCAGGAAGAAACCCTGGCGGTCGAATCGCCCCGAGGCCCAACCCTGAACGTCCAGCGCCTGGTTCGCCGGCCTGGCTGGCATCGCCTGGTTGTTCGCTTCGGCCCCGGGCGGACCGACCTGGCCGTTGACGGCGATGAGCTGGCCCACGGCGAAGGGGTCGCTGGCCCCTTGGTTGAAGTCCGTCTGGCCACCGAGCCGGTCGGCAACGCCGAGGCGCCCGACGCCTTGGCCGCGCATCTGGACGACCTGCGGATCTCTCGCCTGGCCGAACCGGCGGGTCCGCCCGAGGTGGACCCGTCGCAAGACTCGATTCGCCTGATCACCGGCGATCAACTCTTCGGCCGCATCCAGGGGGCCAACGCCGACCGCGTCGCCCTGGAAATCGACGGCAAACGGCACGAATTCGGCTGGTCGGACGTCGCCGGCCTGCGGTTCCGCCGCGAGCCAAGCCCCTCGCCCATGGTCGAAGGACTTCTCGTCCGTGCCGATTGGCGTCCAGGCCCCGGGGGAGACGTTCACGACCTCGACCGGCTCGAAGGCGTCTTGACCGGCGTCAATGTCGATCAAATCATCTTGACGACCCCTTACGCAGGCACGGTCAAGATCCCTCGCGCCCGGCTGCGCCGCCTGCAAGTGTTGGGGACGACTCGCAGAGTGATGCTGAGCCCCTTTTCGTACCACCTGGGCAGTCGGGTGGATGACGACCTTGATCCGCCCCAGCCGGAAGGGGGAACGCTGGCGATCGACTTCACGCTCGACCGCCTGATTCCCGGGCCGGCCGCCTTGGTGCTTGACGTGGTGAAGGTCGTCGGTGAGTCAGGCAACCTTGATTTCTCCGCGGAGGTCAAAGAGGGGTTCTTGCGCACTCATGTTCAGATCAACGGCCAGCAAGTTGGCGACCTGAACCGCCAGATCCATTCCAGTAACGAGGTCCCCGAGCGGATCAAGGTGCCGATCCCCGCGGGCGTGCTCACGATCGGGGTCAATCACCTCCGGTTCACGCAGACCGGGATGAAGGCTGATCCCGAAAAGCTCGATAACCTGGGCCTGCTCGGCATCGCCCTGGAGATGGAACCAGGCCCGGCCGTCGGGGGCGAGCAGCCATGAAGATCCTGACCCGAAGTCTGGTCCGACATGCTCATGCCATCGCACGAGAGAACGGCGCGAAAGCGGTCATGCTCTACGCCGACGTGGTCGAGTACGACCACGACCTTGCCGACCTCCTGCACGACGTTGATTTCCGCGTGATCTTGATCTCCAGGCGCACCCAGTTCCAGCCTCCAGAGGGCTGGGGCGATCTCTGCCAGGTGGTCCGCGTGCCCGACATTCCCATGACCAGGGCCGGGCAGGTGAAGGTGGCCATTCTCATCGCCGCCGCCGAGGGCCTGGTTCAGCGGGGCGACCGGGTCGTCTGCCTGACCGGGATCAGCGGCTCAGACACGCTTGACACCGTCCTCGTGCTCGACCTGGGCACCGAGGTCGAGATGTTCTCCGACACCACGGCGTCTCCATTGCCCGCCGGGGTCGAGCCTGCCGTCTTTCAGCGCCTGCTGACCCTGGCCAGCGAGCTTGGCATGGAGGGCCGCGAAGGACGGCCCGTCGGCACCCTGTTCGTCCTGGGCGATAGCGAGAGCGTGTTCGCGCAGAGCCGCCAACTTGTCATCAATCCGTTCCACGGCTACCCCGAGAGCGAACGGAATTGCCTTGACCCCCGCATGGAAGAAACGGTCAAGGAGTTCTCCGCCATTGACGGCTCGTTCATCATCCGAGGCGACGGCGTGATCCTTTCCGCAGGGCGCTACCTGTCTCCCCAGGGCAAGCCCGAGGAACCCCTGCCGCGCGGCCTGGGCGCCCGCCACGAAGCCGCCGCGGGGATCACCCAGACCACCGACGCCCTCGCGCTCACCGTCTCGCAATCGACCGGCACGGTCTCGATCTTCAAGCACGGCCGGCTGGTCATTGACCTTCAAAAGCCCCGCAGCCGCACCGCGGATGATCTGTAACGAATTCTTGATTTAAATCATAATTAATAAATATAATTACCAATTATATATTCACTCTCCTTTGCGGATCTGGTCAAAATAATTGAGCACATGTTTCTCAACGTTCCTGGGGACTTTCTGGTTGCTGAGGGCTTCGGCGGCGACTGAGGACGAGGCTTCGATGGCGGCTTCCTCGGTGACGACGCTGTCCCCCTTCATCTGTTTGGACGGAGGGGCGAAGCCTTCGAGGATGGCCTTCCCCTTGCCGTACTGTTGCTTGACCTTCGAGTTGTAATGACTGACGTCGTCAGGGGTTTCGGGGCGGTCGCCCTCGCCGCGGCCTCGACCGCGGCCCATGCCCTTGCCCCGGTTCATGCTGTTGCCCATGCCCAGGCTGTTGGAGCCGTCGAGCGAGTCGCCGAACTGGTTGATGCCGTCGCCGGCCATGCCGCTCTTGGCGTCCTGAACATCGGCCAGGGCCGAGTCGAGTGACTCGATGTCTTGCGCCTGCTTGGCCAGCTCTTGCAACTGTTCCTGGCTCATGCCCAGGGCGTCGGCGGCCTTCTTCATGTCGCCTTGCTGAAGGGCGTTCTCGCACTGGCCGAGTTTCTGGGCGAGCTGCTGCATCTTCTCAAGCTGCTTGGCCTGGTCGTTGAGCTTGGCCATTTGCTGCTCATGCTGTTCCTTGGTCAGACCGCCGTTCTTAAGCGCCTTGTCCAGTTGCTTCTTGCGTTCGTCGAGGTTGGCGAGCTTCTCAAGCTGCTGCTTCATCTCCTGGACCTGCTCTTTGAGGGCTTTCTTGTCGGCCTCGGACATCTTGCCGGAGGCGAGCTTCTCCTGAAGCTGTTTGAGGTCTTCGGCGGCCTGCTGGAAGTCTCCTTTGGCGAGGTCCTTGGCGAACTGGTCGGCGGGTCCGCTGGAGCTCATTTCCTTGAGCTGCTGGAGTTGCTTGGCGATCTGCTCGGTTCCGCCGAGCTGGCGCTGGCGTTCCTTGAGGGCGTCAGTCAAGCGGTTGAGCTCGATCAACGCCTTGTCCTTGCCGTCCGGGGGGGATTTGGCGAGTTTGTCGGCGGCCTTCTCGATCTCGGCGAGTAGCTTCTCGGTCTCGGCGAACTTGGCCTTGTCGAGCTTCTCTCGCTGCTGGGCGATGGCCTTGCTCAGGGCCTTGCCGGCCTTCTTGGCCGCGACCTTGTCGACGGGGCCCGCGGTCTGCTTCGCCAGGACCTTGGTCTGGGCCCCATCGGGCAAGAAGAGCAAGCCCAGGGCCAGAGCGGTGGGAACCAAGGGGATCCAGGCCAGCCTGGGGGCCTTGGGCCGGAACTTCGAGCCGATATCGATCGTGTTGATATGGCGAGCGGTGTCGGCGATCAAGGCCCGTCCGACTTGCGACTCACGCAGATCGGCCGGCAAGGTCAGGGCGGTGCTCAGCCGCTCATTGAGCCCGAACGCCCGGTCAATCGCCACGGCCGCGTCAATCCGGCTCGGGCCTCGGACTGAAGCGATCAGGGCCGCCGTCACGAACCCCAAGAGCCCTGCGACGGCGAACGGCCACCAAGCGGCTCCTGGCAAAGGGAGGCGCGCCAGCTTCTCGACGGCGATGGTGATCGCCACCAGGGCCAAGGCGATTGCCCAGCACCAGACCAGGGCCCCCAGGAACCGCTGGAACCGCAACCGCCGCCAGACCCGGCCGATCGGCTTGTCGAACTCGCGCACGGCCCTGTCCTCCCGTTTCGGTGAATGGGCGGAACGTCTCGCCCCGATCGCATCCTTCAAGACAAGTGTAAGGTTGCTCGCCGCCCCATTCAAGCCAGATCACCGAAATGATTCAGAGACCGTCCCCGAAGGGGTTCGACTTGACGACTCCGACCACTTCGATTAATGGTGGCCGCCCCCTTGATCCGAAGGATGCCTGAGCGGCCAAAGGCGGTTGGAACCACCGCGTTCGTGCCCCGCCGCGCGCCTATCGAGGCCCCTTCGGCGTGTCCAAGTACTCCACGGAGGGAAGACGGCATGACGGCCGATGTAGAGACTCCCGAGGCTCCGGCGCAATGCCAGACGCCGCGCCCGTTTCAAGTGGACTTCCCCGGCTTCGAGGTCACGGCGGCTGATACGGTGGTGGACGTCGGCTGCGGCGACGGCTGCGTGTGCGCCTACGCCGGACATCAGGGGGCCGACGTCATCGGCATCGACATCGACCCGGACTGTCTCGCCCTGGCCGACGAGGCGATGCGCGGGGTACCGGCGCGGTCGTGGCGAGGCATCCTCAGCGATTGCGAGCCGATCCCCCTGGCCGACGCTTCGGCCAGCGTGATCGTGGCGACGGAGGTCATCGAGCATGTCGACGACCCGGCGCGGTTGCTGGCCGAACTGTCCAGGATCGGCAAGCCCGGGGCTCGCTACCTGCTCTCGGTTCCCGACCCGGCGTCGGAGGCATTGATGTGGGCCGTCGCCCCCCGTTGGTATTGGGAGAAGCCGTACCACCGCCACGTTTTCGAGCATGATCGGTTTGACGACCTGGTTCGAGGCGCTGGGCTGGAGATTGTCGACCGGGAGCCGGCCGGGTTCTTCTGGTCGCTCTGGTGGACCTTCCGGATGGCGCTGGGCAACGTCCAACCGTACCAGCCGACCCCTGACTCAGACCTCTTGAAGGGCTGGGAGGCAACCTGGGCGGCCCTCCGCGAGGCCTCCGAGAGCGACCGGCTTTCCAGGGTGTTCGACCGCCTGATTCCCAAGAGTCAGGTGGTGATTGCCCGCAAGCCGGCGGGACGATCGAGAG
>JBDTIR010000043.1:0-11049 GCA_039936275.1 Isosphaeraceae bacterium
CTGACCCGGTTGGGCCAAGTGCGGCCTCGGCAGGCGGCGACCATTCGCCGCCCGCCGGAGGGGCCTTGGTCTCAACGGGCCACCGGTCGTTTACAGGGTGCGGCGAATCACGTCGATCCGGAAGGCCTCGATCGTGTCGTCGATCTTCAGGTCGTCGTAGTTTGAAACCTTGATGCCGCACTCGAACCCTTCGCGGACCTCTTTGACGTCGTCCTTGAACCGCTTGAGGGCGTCGATCGACCCCTTGTAGATCTCGCGCCCTTCGCGGATGATCCGCGCCTTGGCCGCGCGCTCGATCGTCCCCTGGGTGACGAAGCAGCCGGCAACGGTCCCCGACTTGGAGATCTTGAACACCTGCCGAACCGTCGCCCGGCCCAGGTGGACCTCCTTGTACTCGGGCACCAGCATCCCCTCGACCGCCTTCTTGACCTCATCGGTCACCTGGTAAATGATGTCGTATCGACGGATGTCGATTTTCTTTTCATTGGCCAGGGCCAGGGCGCGGTCCTCGGGGGCGACGCGGAAGCCGATGACGATTGCCTCGGAAGCGTCGGCCAGGATGATGTCGCTCTCGCCGATGCCGCCGACTCCCTTCATGAGGATCCGGATCGGGACTTCGGCGTTTTCCAGCTTCTCAAGTTCCTTGGTCAGGGCCTCGAGTGAACCTTGGACGTCGGCCTTGATGATCAGGTTCAGGCTCTTGAGTTTCTGTTCAGCCATCTTGCTGAACAGGTTCTCCAGGGTGATGGCCTGATGGTCGCCCAGGGCAACGCCGCGGGTGCGGCCCCGGCGGGCCTCGGCGATCTCACGGGCGCGGGTGATGTCGTCGAGCACGGCGAATCGCTCGCCGGCCGTCGGCACCAGATCGAGCCCGGAGATTTCGACCGGGGTTGAGGGGCCGGCCTGTTGGATCGACTGACCCAGGTCGTTGAACAAGGCGCGGACGCGACCGAAGGCGTCGCCGCAGACCATCACGTCGCCGACTTTCAGAGTGCCGTCTTGCACCAGCACGGTCGCCAGGACGCCCCGCCCTTCGGAGATCGACGCTTCCAGGCAGGTGCCGGTGGCCGTGCGGTCGGGGTTGGCCTTGAGTTCGTGCAATTCGGCCAGGGCGTCCAGGGTTGCCAGGAGGTCGCTGATTCCTTCGCCGGACATGGTTGAGGTCTTGACGACCGGCGTGTCGCCGCCGTATTCCTCGGGGATCAAGCCTTCTTGCGACAACTCGCCGTAGATCTTGTTCAGGTTCGACGGCGTATCGACGTTGGGCAGATCGATCTTGTTCAGGGCGACGACCACCGGCACCTCGGCCGCCTTGTCGTGGGCGATCGCCTCCTTGGTCTGAGGCATCACACCGTCGTCGGCCGCAACGACCAGGACGACAATGTCAGTGACGTTGGCCCCTCGGGCCCGCATGGCGGTGAACGCCTCGTGGCCGGGAGTATCGACGAAGGCGAGCTTCTTGCCGTCGTGCTCGACCTGATAGGCACCGATGTGCTGGGTGATACCGCCGGTCTCGGTCGCCACGACGTTCGCCTTGCGGATCTTATCCAGCAGTGACGTCTTGCCGTGATCCACATGGCCCAGAATGGTGATGATCGGCGGTCGGAGCACCATCCCCTCGTCGCTCGCCTCCGCGGCGGCGAAGGCGTCGTCGAGTTCGTCCTCGGCGGTGCGCTCGTAGACGATGTTCAGCTCAACGCCGAACTCCATCGCCAGTTCCATCGCCAGCTCTTCGTCCAGGTTGGCGTTGATGGTGAAGAGCTGACCCATACTGTTCATGAGCCTGCGGATCAGGTCTTTGGCTGGAACCCCCATCGCCTCGGAGAGGGTGCGCAGGGTAATCGGCGGCTCGATGACGGCGTGGGTCTTGCGAGCCGGCGCGGTAGCCACTCCTCCGCGTCCCTTATGACCTCGGCGCGAGCCGCGGCCTCGTGAGCGGCCGGAATCTTCTTCCACGCCCCCTTCGATCAGGGTCGAGGCGGAGACCGGTGAGGTCACGATCCGTTCCTTGGCCCGATCGGTTCGTTTGGCGCGGCGGTTGGCGCGATCGGCCGGGGTGCCGAGGCGGCTGCCATGGGCGCTCTTGCGCTTTTCTTCCTCGTCAGTCATGGGCGGCGGCGGGGTACCGATGCCAACGCCGACAGGAGGCCGGCGCAGGCCAGCCGCGGAGGGCGCTGGGCCTGACGGGCTGCCAGGCCGAGCCGGCCCCTGACCAGGTCGTGGCGGGGCGCTCGGGGCACCGCCCAGTTTGCCCGCCTGCATCATGGCGCGCATTTCTTCCGCGGTATACCGTTTCTCGGGACGCTGGGCCTTGGCCTCGGGGCCGCCAGGGCGGGGCGCGTCGGGACGTCGTGGGGGCGGACCGAGGATCGTCGGCGAGGCGACCGTCGGCAACGGTCGGCGCGAGCCGGAGGGCGGCGGCGAATCGCGCCTTGGTCCTTCGTTCTGGCCCTGGGACGGGTCCGTGGGCCGACGGCCCTGAACCTGCCCGGTGCCGGGGCGTCCCGTGAGCGGACCGCGCGTGCCGGCCGGCGAGATATAATCGCCCCGGTCGATCGGCCGCTTCAAGGGAGGCGGGGTGGCGGGGTGGGGTCTCGGGCTCGCTTGCCCTGGGGACGCGCCGCCGCCGGGCCTCGGAGCAGGACCGCCGCTTGGCCTTGGAGCAGGACCGCCGCCGGACCTCGGCTCGCCACTTTGGGGGCCGGTGGGGGCACGGTGAGTCGTATGGCTGGAGAGCGGGCCGGCGGCGCGCGGAGGCGCGGTCAAGCCGCTCGGCTTTGGTGCCGGCACCGGGGTCGCTGATGGGGCGGCAGCCTCCGTCGGGGCGGGGGCTGGGGGCGTTGTCGTGGCTGGAGCGGACGCCTTCACTGTCGGAGCGGGCGGCGCGGAGCGGGCCGGGGCCTCCGGCGAAGGTGCGCGGGGCGGTTCCGGGCTAGGTGCCTTGGCCGTGGCCGTCGGGGCGAGTGGGGGCGAGGTGGGGGCCTGACTGCGCGGCGGGGCGAGAGTGGTCGACGGGCGGATGGCGGACGCCTCCGAGGGACTGGGGGACGGCGGGGCCGAGGGCGCGCTCGACGAGGGCGGACCCTTCATCAACTGCTTAATCCGTTCCACCACGGAAGGATCAAGGCTTGCTAAGGCGCTGGGCTTGACGTCAAGGTTCCATTTCTGGATTCGGTCGAGTAGTTCCGGGCTCTTGAGCCCCAATTCTTTTGCCAACTCATGAACGCGCGTGGCCAACGGCAACTCCTCCTGGTGGCGGCGATGGGCCGGCGTCGGGTCCGGCTCATCCCGATCGGTATTGTGGACATCACCGACCGATCGTGCCAAGGCCAGTTTCCGCACACCGGGTCCGCTCCCGACCCGGTCGGGGGAGGATTCAGGAGGGCGGCTCGGCCGGAGCAAGCCGGTCGGGGCGAGAGAGACCCATAAAGGGCCTCATGGTTGGTTTGACACCGAGTCTTCGTTCATGTCGGGATCTCGTCAGTCGCGATCGTGGGTGTGGCGGATTTCGCCCGAGCCGCTCGAAGCGGGGTCGGGCACGGGCACGGGCATGGGCAGTTTGTTGGGCCCTGAGCCGGCGTCATGGGCCTCGATTTCTTGCTGAGTGGGGCCGGCTTCCACGGCTTCAGTGACAATCCGTTCAGTTTCGCGCTGATCGGCGTCGCTGGGTGGGTGGGTCACTTCCCGACCGTCGTCGTGGCCGCCATTGGCTTCCTCAGCCAGTGCCAGGTCGCGAAGGTCGTCGTGGTCGTCGAGTTGTTCCAGGTCGTCGTCGTCGGGCTCGACGGAACCGTCGTGGGACTCCAGCGTTTCGTCCCCTTCGATCAGGTCGGTCTCCGTCGCCGCGTCTGCCTCCTCAGGCACGGGAGCCTCGCCAAAGAGTTCATCCAGGGTCGGACGCGCGGCTTTGGCAGGTTCGGCGTTGCTGGGCTCGGCCCGGGTGGGGGTGGGCTGGGGAGACGAGGCGCGGGCCCCCTTGCGGCGAGGCATCTCGTCGGCTTGTTCTTCGGCGAGGATTTCGGCCTGAGCGACGATCGCTTGAGTCTGTTCTTCGCTCAAACCCTCGATCGTGTTCACCAGATCATCAATTTCCATCACAGAAAGGTCGTCGAAGCTCAGGATGCCCTGTTCGACGAACTTCTCGGCCAGTTCGGTTTCGACCCCGTCAATCTTGGCGAAGGCGACGACGGCTTTCTCGATCATCTCGTCGAGTTCATCGCCGGTCATGATCTCGATGTCCCAGCCGACCAACTTCGAGGCCAGCCGCACGTTCTGTCCGCGCCTGCCGATGGCCAGCGAGAGTTGATCCTCGCGCACCAGGACGATCGCTCTGCCCAGGAGCGAGCACAGCATGACCTCGTCAATCTCAGCAGGCTGAAGAGCGTTGGGAATCAAGACTTGCAACGATTCGTTCCAGCGAACGATGTCGATCCTCTCGCCGCCCAGTTCATCGACGATGTTTTTGATCCGTGTGCCGCGCACACCGACGCAGGCACCGACGGCGTCGACCTTCGTGTCGATCGAACTGACGGCGACCTTCGAGCGGTAGCCGGCCTCGCGAGCCAGGGCGCGGATTGAGATGATCTGGTCGGCGATTTCAGGGATTTCCAGCTCGAAGAGCCGGCGGACAAAGTCAGGGTGGGTGCGACTGAGGATAATTTTGACCCGCTGGCCGACCTTGCGGACGTCAAGGATGATCGCACGGACTCGCTCGCCAGGATGGTGACTCTCGCCAGGGATTTGTTCGGAGCGGGGCAAGAGGGCGTTGTCGGTCTTGCCCAGGTTGACGGTGACGGCCCCGCCTTCGAACCGCTGGACGGTGCCGGTCACCAGATCGCCCTTTTGCTCCTCGAATTCCGCGAACAGACTGTCGCGCTCGGCCTCGCGAATCTTCTGGATGATGACCTGTTTGGCCGTCTGCGCGGCGATTCGGCCGAACTCGGGGGGATCAACCACCAGGCCGTCGGCCAGGGTCTGAATCCTGCCGGTTTCCGGGTCGATCTGAACCTGGATCTCCTCGGCGTCCGGGTAGTGCTTCTTGGCCGCCGTCGCGAGCGCGGACTCGATCCCCTCGAACAAGATCTCCTTGGGGATGTTCTTGTCGCGGTGGATACTATCGACGATGCGGACCAGATCGACGCTCATGAACGACTCCTCCGAGGCGTTGCGGACGCTCGCGCTATGCGGGACACGGCGGGTCCGAACCCGGCGACCACACCCAAAGAAGGCGTGGTTCGGACCCATCGACCGCGCCAGGCTTCGAGGGCCCGACGCGACGCCTCCTCGGAACGTCCGACGCCTGGAATGGCCCCGAACCCTTTCCGTCAAAGGGCATGCGCAAACCGACGCTCAGGGAACGTATCCTAAAACGGTCTACACTGGAACGCCTCTTTGGAGAGAGCGTTCGCACAAACCGTCTCCGAACGACCGCACACAGCCCCAGGACAACAACTTACAAGCGGTTGACACCGTTGTCAAGCGGTCGGAGCGAGACCAAAGGCCGGATTGCATCCCCACCTTCGGCTAGGTTTGTGGGGTGAACAGGATAATCTCGACGCGACGGGCAGGTTGGTCCCGGAGAGCGGCGGCGGCCAGAGTGCGCGGGGTCTCGGTGCCGAAGCCGACGGCGGCGACCTTGCGGGTGCTCCAGAAGCCCGCCGAGTCGATACTGTGGCGTTTAATCAGATAGGTGCGCACGGCCTCCGCCTGCTCCTGGGTGAGCATCTGGGCGAGGTCGGCATTGCCAGCCGCGTCGTCGGTGAAGACGGCGATCACGATCTCTGTTGTCTTGGTCCGGTGAAGTTCCTTGAACCAGGCGGCGGCCTCGTCGAGCCGCCCTTGCCCCCCGGCGGTCAGGACCGCGCGACCGGGCTCAAACAGGTCGTCGGTCTTTAGGGTTCGGCTTTCGCGTTCGGCACCGGGTTGGAACAAGACGCGGTCGCGGTCCTCAAACCCACGCTGATTGAAGTAACGAGACAGGGGCCAGGTGCGTTTCAGGGCGGCGAGGTTCTCGTCCAGGTCGTCGAGCGTGCGTTCGGTTCGGCCGGAAAGGCTGATCAGGGTCCGGTACGCCTCGTCGTCGCGAACGAGCTTGCCAAGCGTTCCTTCACCGCGACGGATGCCGGCGGCGATGGCGTTGATCTCGCCCAGGCCCTCGGCGGCTCGTTGGGCGACGACGTCGACCTTGTGGAGCGACTCGGAGGCTTGTTCAAGCAGGTCGGCCAGTTCGCGAGGCGGCTCCGAGCGGATCAAGCCCCCTTCCGACAAGGCGGGCGCGTCGGCCGCCCCGGGAACGATCTCGACGACCTTGGCGCCGACGACCCCCTGGGTGGCGATCCTTGCGGTGGCGTCGGCACGCACCAAGAGGCGGAGCCTGTCGTCAAGCCGCAGGACCAGTCGAACCGTGTCGCCGGCCTTGGCCGGTGGCACGATCGCCTCGACCACGCCGGCGTCGATCCCTTGAATCCGGACCCGGTTGCCGACTTCCAAGCCGGCGATCGTGGCGAATTCGGCCCTGGCCCGGAAGGTCGGCTGCCACTGCCAGTGGCGTCTGGCCACCTGGACCACGCCAAACCCCGCCAGCGCCAGCACTGCCAGCACCAAGGCGGCATTCAAGAGGGCACGGGTCCGACTGATCTGGAGACTCATTTGGGGGAAATCCAGAAGAAACCACGCAAGGACGATTGAACAATTAGGGTTACGCGATTGGTTTTGTAGGGCGTGTAAGGCACGCCGAATTGATTCCCGGACGGCGTACTTCACACGCCCGACCAGAGCAACATCGTGGCATCGTGTTCAACCGCGTCACTCCTATGGCCAATCTCCATGAATGAAACCAGCATTAATTCACCCATCCCGCCGCTGCGACCGTTGCCTGAATTGTAGGAACGAGCACGACGTCGGCGGCGAAGACGGCGAGCATCGACCGCACGACGCCTCGGGTCGCCGCGTGGCCGACGGCCTCGGTAGAGCGGTCGGCGTTCAGGCCGGTCCAGCATCCGACCAGGCCGACGAGCAGGCCGAACACGGCGGTTTTCAGGGTCGCCGGAATAATGTCCGCCAGGGCCAGGTAATCCAGGGACCGCTGACCGAACGTCTCCGCCGTGAGTGTTCCCGCGATCACCTCAGCCCCGAGGCCGCCGAGCATCGCCGAGGCGTCGAGGACCACCGTCAAGAACGGCACGGCCAGGGCGCAAGCCAAGGCGCGCGGAGCGACCAAGGTTGGTAACGGGGCCGCTCCCAAGACCTCCAGGGCGTCCACTTCCTCGGTCAGAGTCATTGATCCTAATTCGGCCGCCAGGCCCGCGCCCATCCGTCCCGCGACCAACAAACTAGCAAGAATTGGCCCGGTCTCAACTAGGACAGCCGCCGCCAGGGCGCTGGGCAACTGCGCCTCGAAGCCGTAGGCCGCCATCAACCGGCGCAATTGCAGCCAGGTTACCAGGCCAATGCTCGCCCCGGCCGCCAACGCCACCGGCAGGCCGCCCCAGGCCACCCGCTCGAACTGGCGAAGCACCTCTCCAGGCCGCCGCACCAACGCCAGAGGCAAGGTCGCGATCACCTTCAGGGTGAAGTCCACGAACCGACCGAACTGCTCCAATCGGCCCAGAACCAATTCGATCATCCGACGACCTCCGACCCCCTACCCCCCTGCCCTTTGGCAAACACGACCCTCGACTCAAGCTATTCGTCGCCGAGCCTGGAGAATTACGACGCCGGGTTTACTCTGGGCTGGTCGCCTCGTATTCGAGGGTACAGCCGATGGCCTCAGTCTCGGGGTGGGTGACGGGTCGGCCAGCGAGGACGGCGTCGAGGGCGTCTCGAACGTAGTGTTTGTCAACCTGGTCGGGAAGCTCGCTGTCATCGAACGCGCCTCGATAGGCGATCCGCCGTCCTTGGTCGAGCACGAAGACCGTCGGCGTTGCTCGGGCGGCATAGGACAGGCCGAGCGCCTGGGTCGGATCAAACAGGAACGGGACCGAGAATCCCTTCGTCTTCTTGGCGTGCGCGGTCATCGCGGCCAGGTTGTCTTCGGGCCAGAGACTGACGTTGAGGAAGACGACCGCGACCGACTTTGCCGCATAGTCTTTGGCAAGGCCAAGGAGCCGGTCTTCGTAAGCGAGCGAGTCGGGGCAATTGACCGAGAAGAAAACGAGCACGACGGCCGCCTTGTCCTTCAAGTCGACCAGTGCGTGCCGGTTGCCGTCCGTGCCGATCAAGTTGGTCCAGCCAGGCGCCGGCTGACCGGGAGGCAGCATGGTCGATTCGGGCAACGGGCCGAAGGCGAGTACCGTCGAGACGAGTCCGAGCGTCAGGCCGATCATTGGTTCGAAGGTTCCCAGAAGATGAGTCGGAAGTTATCCCTCGCCAGAATGGTAGGCGTCACTGTACTGTAAAGCCTTGCGAGGACGGTGTCCAATCTCAAAAATAGGCGCAGACGCGCAGGAGACGTACAAATGGCTCGATGGGCTGTCGCCTGGCTCCTGGTCCTTGGTCTGACCTTCCCTTGCCTGGCCGGGCATAATAGCCGACTCGCCGTCTCGGCCGACGGCAGACGCCTGGTCACGACCAATACCGACAACAACTCGATCAGTCTCGTGGACCTGGAAAACCGGACGGTCCTGGCCGAGATCAAGGTCGGCAATCAACCCGAAGGAGTCTGCTTTCTGGGCGACTCGGCGCGCGTGGCCGTCACGCTCTGGGCCGACGACGCGGTCTTCATTGTCGATCTCGATCAAAGGGCCGTCACGCGGCGGATCAAAACTCCCGACGAGCCCTACGGCGTCGTCGCTTCGGCCGACGGCCGACGGATTTACGTCACCCATGCGTACCCCGGTCTGGTCACCGAGATCGACCCCGAGGCCGGCGTCATTCTCCGTCGGTTTGAGGTTGGCGACACGCCGAAAGGGCTGGCCCTGTCCCCCGACGGCTCGCGACTCTACGTCGCGCATTACCACAACGGCTGGCTCTCGGCCATCGACCTGAATTCCGGAGACGTTACCGAACTCTGGAAGGGGGCCGCCTCTGACAACCTGGCCCGCAGCGTCACCCTGCACCCAACTCGACCATTTGCCTACATTCCCCATCTTCGTTCGAGAACTCATCAGATCGGTGCGACCAGTTCGATCTTTCCGTTCGTGACCGTGGTTAAACTCGATGCAGGCGAAGGAAGCCGACGGATTCCGATCCCGATGGACAGCTACAACGGCAACCACCCGGTGGCGAACCCCTGGGAGGTTGCCGTCAGCTCGGACGGAAACCGGCTCTATTCGATTTATTCGGGCACGGATGATATGAACGTCTCGGAAGCCGTGGATGGCTATCCGTACCTGCGGCCGTTGCGACCCTTGGTGCGGCTCGGGGCCAATCCGAGGGGGATCGCATTAAGCCCAGACGGTGGCGAGGTTTATGTGCTCAATGCGCTTGACTTCTCGGTCTGGGTGTTCCGGGCCGAACCGTTCGCCAAGGTCGCCGAGATCAAGGTCAGTCGCAACCCCCTGGGCGAACAAGTCTTGCTGGGCAAGCGCCTGTTCCACAGCGCGAACCAGCCGATGACGTCGAGACGTTGGGTCGCCTGTTCCAGTTGTCACCCCGACGGCGATACCGACGGCCGGACCTGGCGGAACCCGGAAGGACCAAGGAACACCCCTGCTCTGTTCGGCGTGGCGCAGACGCACCCGATCCACTGGTCGGCCGACCGCGACGAGGTGCAAGACTTCGAACACACGATCCGAGGCCCCTTGATGCAAGGCGCCGGCCTGGTCAAAGGTGCGATCGGAGCCCCATTGAGCGAACCATTGGCGGGCCGATCGCCCGAACTCGACGCTCTGGCCGCCTATTGCAACAGCCTGGAGCCAACGCTTAGCCCGCACACCCGAGAGACTGGCAAACTTTCAACCGCCGCCGAGCGCGGTCGGCAATTGTTCGAGTCGGACGCCGTCGGTTGCTCGGCCTGTCATCGCGCGCCCAACTACACCGACGGCCGCCTCAAACCTCGGCCGTTCCGCTTGCACAACGTCGGCACCGGCACGGGCGATCCGCTCGAAACCCTGGGGCCCAGCTTCGACACGCCCAGCCTGATCGGCGTCTACCGCACGCCCCCTTACCTGCACGACGGCCGGGCCGCCACCCTTCTCGACGTCCTGACTACTCACAACCCTGACAACCGTCACGGCCAGACCCGCTCGCTTTCGCCTGCGCAGCGCGACGATCTGGTGGAATTCCTCAAATCGCTCCCTTACAAACCTTGAGTTCAACCAACGGAGAAGGAACTGGCGCTGGCCTTTCGGAGTCAACCCCGTTGACAGTTGCGAAGTTTGTTCTCATCCTGGACGTGGGTTTTCGGTCGGGTCTTTCTTACTTTGAAAAGGAGACATCCAAATGCGAACTTCGCTCGCATGGGGAATCTCCGCCTTGGTGGTCTCCGCCTTCGTGGTGGGGACGACCTATGCGGCAGACGCCCCGACTTCGGGACTGCAAGTCGGTGAGAACGCATCCGCGTTCGACGTGCAGGACATCACGGGCCCTAACAAGGGCAAAACCCTTTGCTACCGCTGACGATACGCCGCGAGCCCGGTGGTCTGCGTCTTCGCGCGCACGACCTCCGAGTCCTTGACCAGTTTGGTCAAGCAGATCGATGCCGAAATCGCCAAGAAACCTAACTTGAAGAGCTTCGTTGTCATCCTGACCGATGACGCCGACAAGACGGCCGATACTCTCAAGACAATGGCCCAGGAATGCAGTGTCAAGCACATTCCGCTGACACTGATGGAAAGCCCCGCCGGTCCCCCCTCCTATAAGATCGCGGAGAACGCGGACGTCACGGTCATGCTCTGGAAAGGCACTAACGTCAAGGCAAACCACGCCTTCGCCAAGGGCCAGTTCACAGAGAAGGATGCTCAAGCCATTATCCATGACCTGCCCAAGATCCTCGGCAATTAACCCGAAGCACTCCGGCTCAGCGTGAGCAGGAGTGACCACCACTATCCCGACCCGACCGACCACCGCGCGCCCCGGACCATTGTGTCCGGGTCGCGTTGTTTTTTTGGC
>JBDTIR010000044.1:0-4654 GCA_039936275.1 Isosphaeraceae bacterium
GAGGACCAATTCATCAATAGGGAGACATTTATGCGCGCTTTGACCGTGATCCCGGGGCAAGCCGGTTCGGCTCGACTGGACGAGGTCGCGGAACCGCCGGAGGAGGATGGACCGGTTCTGGTGCAGGTCTTGGCGGTCGGCGTCTGTGGTACCGACCTGGAAATCGTCCAGGGACATTATGGCTGGCCGCCACCGGGCAAGGATCGCTTGATTCTTGGCCACGAGTCGCTCGGCAGGGTTCTGGAAGCGCCGGACAATGGCGACTTAACCATCGGCGATCTGGTCGTTGGCATCGTCCGCCGACCCGATCCCGTGCCATGCTCCAACTGCGCCGTGGGCGAATGGGACATGTGTCGAAACGGCCAGTATACCGAGCGCGGCATCAAACAGCTCGACGGTTACGCCTCGGAGCGCTACCGGATCGACCCAAGGTATGCTGTAAGGGTTGATCCCAAGCTGGCAAAGGTCGGCGTGCTCTTGGAGCCCGCGAGCGTGCTGGCCAAGGCATGGGAGCAGATCGAGCGGATCGGCCGGCGCGCAACCTGGACGCCGAAACGGGTATTGGTCACGGGAGCCGGACCGATCGGCCTCCTGGCGGCCTTGATGGGCGTGCAACGCGGCCTGGAGGTCCATGTGCTCGACCGCGTGACCGACGGCCCCAAGCCCGCGTTAGTTCACGACCTGGGCGCGAGCTACCACACAGGAAGCGTCAAGGATCTCGGCGTTGAGTTTGACGTGGCGATCGAGTGTACCGGCGTCGGTCCACTGGTCTTCGACGTGATGTCTCAGACCGCACCCGATGGCATCGTTTGCTTGACCGGTGTTTCCTCAGGGGGGCGCACGGTCCCGATCGATCTCGGCTTGCTCAACCGGACCTTGGTCCTGGAAAACGACGTGGTCTTCGGCTCGGTCAACGCCAACCGCCGCCATTACGAGGCCGCCGCCGTCGCCCTGGCGAAAGCCGATCATTCCTGGCTGGAACGGTTGATTACCCGTCGGATCCCCCTGGAACGCTGGGCGGAGGCGCTGGACCGCCAGCCTGGAGACGTGAAATCGATCATCGAATTGGCCCATTGACTCCGACACTTCATTCACGAAAGGACGCGCCAATGACCTGTCGGATCGAGGATTACGGCTTGATCGGTGATTGCCTGTCGGCCGCCTTGGTCGGGCGCGACGGCTCGATCGACTGGCTCTGCCTGCCTCACTTTGATTCAGCCGCCTGCTTCGCTGCACTCCTGGGCAAACCCGAGCACGGCCGCTGGCGGATCGCCCCCCGGTGCGAGGTCAAAGCGACCAGTCGCCGCTATCGCGACGGCACCTTGGTTCTGGAAACCGACATCGAGACGGCCGAAGGCGCCGTCAGGTTGATCGACTTCATGCCGCTTCGATCCGACGCGCCCGACGTCGTCCGGATCGTCGAAGGCCGGCGCGGTCAAGTCCCGATGCATATGGATCTGACAGTTCGGTTTGACTACGGCTCGATCACCCCCTGGGTGCGCCGGACGGAGAAAGGGCTGTCGATGATCGCCGGGCCCGACATGATCCGGCTGGTCACTCCGGTCGAGACCCAAGGCAAGGACATGGTGACGGTGGCCGACTTCACCGTCTCGGCCGGAGAACGCATTCCGTTCGTGATGACCTGGTATCCGTCCTACCGTTCGGAGCCGCGCGACAACCACCCCGAGAAGGCGCTGCTCGAGACCGAAGCCTGGTGGCGCGAGTGGTCAGGGCGCTGCACGCACCAAGGCCCCTGGCGCGAGGCGGTCGTCCGGTCCTTGATCACGCTCAAGGCCCTGACCTTCGCCCCCACAGGCGGGATCGTCGCCGCGCCGACCACCTCGTTGCCCGAGCAGATCGGCGGGGTCCGGAACTGGGACTACCGCTTTTGCTGGCTGCGCGACGCCACGTTCACCCTCTTCTCGCTCCTGAACGCCGGGTACGAAGACGAGGCCGCCGCCTGGCGAGACTGGCTGCTTCGCGCCGCGGCCGGCAGCCCCGACAAACTCCAGATCATGTACGGCCTGGACGGTCGTCGCCGCCTGACCGAGGAAACCCTCGACTGGCTTCCGGGTTATGAAGGCTCGACCCCCGTCCGTGCCGGCAACGCCGCGCACGACCAGTTCCAGCTTGACGTCTACGGCGAACTGTTCGACGTCATGAACCTGGTCCGACGCAACGGCCTGGAGATCAAGGAGGAAGGTTGGGGACGGGTCGCCGTGGCTCTGCTCGAATTCCTCGAATCCAACTGGGCCCAGCCCGACGAAGGAATCTGGGAGGTCCGTGGACCCCGCCGACACTTCACCCATTCCAAGGTGATGGCCTGGGTCGCCTTTGATCGGGCCGTCAAGGCCGTCGACCAGTTTGGCCTGGCCGGTCCTCGCGACCGCTGGGCAAGCCTGCGCGACACAATCCATCAACAGGTCTGCCGAGACGGATACAACGGGGAAACGGGCTCGTTCGTTCAGTATTATGGATCGAAGCAGCTTGACGCCAGCTTGCTGATAATGCCGCACGTCGGCTTTTTACCCGCGACCGATCCAAGGGTCGTGAGCACGGTCGAGGCGATCGAGCGCGACTTGATGACCGACGGGTTTGTCGCCCGTTACAAGAACGCCGAGACGCTCGACGGCCTGCCTCCCGGGGAAGGGGCGTTTCTGCCTTGCTCATTCTGGATGGCCGACGTGCTCGAATTGATTGGCCGAGGCGACGACGCTCGCCGTATGTTCGAACGCTTGCTCGGTCTCTGCAACGACCTCGGCCTGATCTCCGAAGAGTACGACCCGCACCTCAAGCGGCTCGTGGGCAACTTCCCCCAGGCGTTCACCCACGTTTCCTTGATCAACACCGCGGTCAATCTCGGCCACGCCAGAGGGCCGTCTACGCAGAGGCAGAACGGCTGAAGCAGGCTGGCCTTTCTGGATTTTGGATTCCGCGAACGCCAAGGGAACCCTCTGGATTCCTCGACGGGTCTGGAACAGGATAGGGGGACGACGACTCCGAATCACCTTGATCTTGAACGACCCTCGAAAGTGTTGAACGATGCCCAACCCCGGTGCTCTTGAACGTGTCCGGTCCCGCCTGAGCCGCGAGACCAGGGCGGAGGTCCGGTTTGACCGAGGAAGCCGGGCCTTGTACGCCACCGACGCCAGTCTCTACCAGATCGACCCGCTCGGTGTGTTCGTGCCCAGGACCGTCACCGACGTGGTCAAAGGGATGACCATCGCCGCCGAGGAAGGACTGCCGGTCCTGCCCAGAGGCGGTGCTACCAGCCTTTCCGGACAAAGCGTCGGTGAAGCCCTGGTCATTGATTTCTCCAAATATCTTAACCGGATCGGCGTCGTTGATCGCGACCGAGGGCTGGTCCATGTCGAGCCCGGAGTGGTTCTGGAGCGGCTTAACGCCCATCTCAAACCCCTGGGATTGATGTTTGGTCCCGACGTCTCGACGGCCGACCGCGCCACTTTGGGCGGCATGATCGGCAATAACTCGGCCGGGGCACGATCGTTGCGGTACGGCAAGACGGTCGATCATGTCGAAGCGATCGACGTCATCCTCGCCGATGGCGAGACCGCCCATTTCGGCCCGGTCGAGTCGGAAGAGCTGGATCAAGTCTGCGCCGGTACGGACCGGCTCGGCGCGATCTACCGAGCGGTCCGCGACGTCACGCTGGAGAACCGCGAGGCGATCGAAGCCAGGTTCCCCAAGATCCTCAGACGGGTCAGCGGTTACAATCTGGACGAATTCATTCCAGGCCTGGCTGTCCGTCCCGAAGGCTGGCCTGTTGAACCTTGGCGATTCAATCTGGCTCGTCTGATCGTCGGTTCGGAAGGGACCTTGGCGACCGTCGCCGGGGCCCTGGTCAAGGTCGTGCCGATCCCGAAGGCGCAAGGCCTGGTCGTGCTCTCGTTCGCCACGATCCCCGCCGCGCTCGAACGTCTGGCCGAGATCCTGGCCACTGGACCCGTGGCCGTCGAGATGCTCGACCGGATGATTCTTGACCTCGCCGCCGGCAACCTGGAATACGCCCGCCACCTCAACTTCACCGAAGGCCGGCCCGCCGCCGTCCTGGCCGCGCAGTATTACGCCGACTCGGCGGACGAACTGGCCGATCGTGCTCATGACCTGGCCCAGAAATTTGAAGGGCGGCCAGGCGTCCTCGGGGTGCGGGTGAGCCTGACCGCCGCAGCCAAGGATGACTTCTGGAAGGTCCGCAAGGCGGGCCTCTCGCTCTTGATGGGCATGATCGGCGACGCCAAGCCGGTCGCCTTCGTTGAGGACACCGCCGTCTCGTCCGACCGCTTGCCCGAGTTCTATGAACGGTTCCAGGCGATCGTCGCGCGTCACGGCACCCGGGCCGCCTGCTACGGACACGCCGACGTCGGCTGCTTGCACATCAGGCCGATCCTGAACGTCAAGACAATCGAGGGCGTTGATCACCTGCGGTCGATTGCCCGAGAGGTCTCGGACCTCGTCGCCGAGTTCGGAGGCGCGATGAGCGGCGAGCACGGTGACGGTCTCGCTCGCAGTCTCTGGAACCAGAAACTCTTCGGCCCCGAGGTCTACGAAGCGTTTCAGGCGGTCAAGAGGGCCTTTGACCCCGACGGCCGGATGAACCCGGGGAAGGTCGTCGGCTCGGCGGACCCTGGCCTTG
>JBDTIR010000045.1:0-1700 GCA_039936275.1 Isosphaeraceae bacterium
CGCGAACACAACAGCGACTTTCGGATCGAGGCGGATGGCCTCGTTGTAGTCGGCCACGGCCTTATCATGCTCAGACTTGGCCTCCCAAACGATGCCACGATCGTTGAACGCCGAAGCGAAATTTGGATCAATCCGAATCGCCTCGTCGTCGTCGGCCAGGGCCTTGTCGTACTCCAGCTTACTCAGCCAGACGAGGCCCCGGTTTCTGAGTGTCACGGAGGAATTTGGATCGAGGCGAATCGCCTTGCTATAGTCGGCCAGGGCCTGGTCATACTTCATCTGCTCGTGCCAGAGGAAACCGCGTCGGTCGAACGCCGCGGCATCCCAAGGATCGATGCGGATCGCCTCGTTGTAGTCGGCCAGGGCTTTGTCGTACTCCGTCTTGTCAAACCAGAACTTGCCTCGGCTGACGAACGCCGTAGCCAAGTTCGGGTTGAGGCGGATCGCCTCGTCGTAATTAACCAGGGCCTTGTCGTATTCTTTTCTGGCATACCAGACGACGCCCCGATTGAAGAACGCATAGGCGTCTTTCGGATCGAGGCGAACGGCCTGGTCATACTCGGCCAGGGCCTTGTCATATTCTTTTCTGGCAAACCAGACGCTGCCCCGGCCGACGATCGCCAATGCGGATTCCGGGTCAAGGCGGATGGCTTCGTTGTAGTCGGCCAGGGCCTTGTCGTATTCTTTTCTATTATACCAGACGCTGCCCCGAGCAATGAACGCATAAGCAGAATTCGGATCGATAAGAATGGCTTCGCTGTAATCGGCCAGGGCCTTGTCCAACTCGTCTTTCGCGGCCCGGGTCAACGCACGTATCAGATAATTCTCGGCGGATTTGGGGTCGGCTTGGATCTGCTGAGTGAAGTAGTCAATCGCCCGGTCGAAGGGTATGACCGTATCCGCCGGCAGCCAGCCGGAGACGCCGTCAGAGACTACCCAGAGCGAGTCGCCGTCAACCTGCTTGATCGTGTAGACCCGGTATTGAGAACCGTCATCAACAACCTGGCCGTCGAGTTGCAATGGGGTTCGCGTCTTGGTCACGACGTCCTGCCCGACACGGTACGCGTCGTCCTGAGCATGGACGAGTGGGGTCGAGGCGATCAGGACGATCAACACTGAGGGAAGTCGCCACATCGCGGTATCTCTCTTTGGATCGGAGAAATCAGAATCTTGGACGTTCCCAAGTTACCGGCATGCATCAAGGGCGGTCAAGAAGCCCGCGCGAGAAATCAAGAAGCGGCGACGACCTGGCGATTTCAAACGGCGATCGTGTTTAGGCTCGATCCGACGGATTAGGGGGACGAGGCCCTTCGATTCCGCCAAAGGGGGATTGCGGTCGTCGAGACGGCGGGAGGTTGATTTACTCGGGTGGTCCGGTTACGTTCTGCGAATCAGATTCCAGGAAGAGGACCTTTGTCCTCGCCTCGAACCACCACCACAAATAAAGGACGGAGCACCCCAATGAGCGCCGAGGCTCGCTTGACCGAGTTGAACCTGACCTTGCCGCCGGCACCGAAGCCGGTCGCCACCTACTTGGTGGCCACCCAGCACGGCGACTTGCTTTATGTCTCCGGCCACGGCCCGCTCCGACCCGACGGAACGATGCACATCGGCAAGCTCGGCGGTGGCCTGGATACCGAAGAGGGACACGCCGCCGCCAGGCAAACAGGGCTGGCGATCTTGGCCACGGTGCGCAGTCA
>JBDTIR010000046.1:0-7506 GCA_039936275.1 Isosphaeraceae bacterium
CTGTGGCCAATCGTCGTTGGTGTTGGCGTCCGGTCGTTGACGAAGAAATTCTGAGAGGACCACCACGTTGACACCGGCCCGGGAAAGGTCCTGGCGCGGTTGTTTGAACAACCCGCCGAGGGTCGTCGCGCCCAAGTCGATTCCTGAGACGCGCCACCAGTCGAGATAGTCCTTGACGTTCATTGGGAAAGGGTTTCCCCGGACTTGGAGAATCAAGGCGTCTTGAACACGACCTTGCCCCCGACCATCGTCCAGAGCACCCGGGTGGTGCGCAAAGCGTCTTCGGGGCAGGTCAAGGGGTCGCGATCGACGAGGATGAGGTCGGCGAGCTTGCCGGGTTCAATCGAGCCTTTTTGATGTTCTTCAAAGTGGAGCTTGGCATTGTTGATGGTGTAAAAGCGCAAGGCTTCGTCACGGGTCAAACATTGATCGGGGTTGAGCACGTCGGAACCTTCCACCTGGCGGGTGACGGCGATCCAGATGCCGAGCCAGGGGTCCCAGGGGTTGGTGGCTTCCAAGGGGTCGGTGCGGATCATGTGGTCGCTGCCGCCGCCGATTGTGAGACCGGCGTCGAGCCACTTGCGGTAGGGGTGGAACCAGGCCATGCGATCGGGGCCGAGCACCTGGAGCAAGGTGCGGCCGTCCTTCCAGAGCCAGGCGGGTTGAAGGTCGGCGCCGACGCCCAACCGGACGCAACGCTTGAGGTTCTCGGCCGAGGTGAAGTTGGCGTGCGTGACCAGCCATCGCCTCCCCTGGATGCCGACGGCGCGGTCGGCGGCCTCAAAGGCGCTGAGCAAGACGTCCATGCCGGCCTCGCCGGCAGTGTGGGCGGTCATTTGCCAGCCACGTCGGGCGGCCTCTTCGGCGATCAGGGTCAACGGAGCAGGCGGTACGAACAGGAGGCCGCGATAGTCGGGCTCGGTGATCTGGTACGTCGGGCCGACGCCCCAAGGTTCGCGCATGTAGGCCGTGCCGTTGAGCATGCCGCCATCGAGGAACAGCTTGAGCGGACCGATCCGGACCCAGTGATCGCCCACGCCGCTGGGGCCGTTCGGTTCGCCCTTGACGTCGTAGGCGGCGAGGCTGTTCATCGATTTGACGATCGCCGCGCGGTCGCCGAACGGCGGCGACAGAATCCTGGTGGCGTTGACCCGCACGGTCAATTTCCCAACGTCGCGCAAATCTCGGTAGACCTTCAAGGCGTTCTCGGTCGCCATGCGATCGGCAATACTGGTTAAACCTCGCGAGTTATAAAGCGCGAACAAGGTTTTGATCCGCTCTGGATCATCATTCCCTTTATCACCGTAGGCGTTGCTGGGCAGGTCTTTCAAGGCAGCGTAGGCGTTGCGGATCATGCCGGTCGGTTCGCCGGTTTTCTGGTCCTTGACGATCTGGCCTGCCGGAGGGTTCTTGGTGTCCCTGGTGATCCCCGAGAGTTCCAGGGCCTTGGTGTTCACCATCCCGGCAGGCCCCCCTTGGTGCAAGACGGGATGGTCCGGCGCGACTGCGTCCAGCTCGGCCTTGGTGGGGAATCGGCTCTCGTCGAGCCTGGTCGGAAAGGCGTAGCGGACGACGATCCAGGTCCCCTTAGGCTGCACCTTCACCCGGTCGGCAATGTAGGCTTTGATATCGTCCAGAGAACCATAGGCGGGGATCGGGTGGTCTTTCTCACTGTTCGCCGCGCTCATTGGATGAACATGGCTATCATACAATCCAGGCAAGACCGGTTTGCCCAGGGCGTCGATGACCTTGGTTTTCGGCCCGATGCTGGCGTTGATCTCGTCATTGGTGCCGACGGCCGTGATCCGGTCGCCCTGGATCGAAATCGCCTGGGCAACGTGTGATTTTCCGTCAAGCGTGATGACCTTGGCGTTGTGGATGACCAGATCGGCGTGTGGGGCTTCGCCAGCGGAGGCGGCGACGAGGGACGCCAGAATGATCGGCAAGAGCATGGTGGTCGGACCTTCGGCTGTTATGTAAGGATCGTCGGCTGCGAACGGGACGCAACCGAGGTCAAGTTGAATTGTCAAGACGTCGAGGGTTCCTGGACTTTGACGACGGCCCGAGGCGCGACGGGGCGCGCCAGGCAGACGCCCAGGGCCGTGCCGAGTCCGAGCACGAGCCGCGCGACCAGGCGAGTCGAGGGGGTCGTCGGTACGATATAGTCTGGCCTGCCGATCGGGAACGCTGCGCCGGCGACCATCTGGAAGAGCAGGGCGGCCAAGGCGGCCCCCGCCAGACCGCCCAAGAGAGCGCGAGGCGTCCAGCCGCGCTCGCCCAGACCGAGGCCGAACGCCAGGCCGCCCGAGGCGCCGACGGCCGCCGCGAGCACGCCGTGAAGCAAGAGCACGCTCAAGAGGTCGTCGGGGTTCTCGGTTTGCCAGGTTTTGAGCGCCGGCTGCAAGGCCAAGACGACGCCGGCTACCAGCGCGCCGCCGACGATCAATCCCGGGATCGAGTACGCCAATCCTCGTTTCGGCCGACGCCCGACAATTCCGCCGGCAAGGCCCAGGGTCAGGCCCATGGCCGCGCCCAGGAGGCCCAGGGCCAACGCCCCGTTCCGGGTCTCGTTCTTGAGCCGGAACTGCCCCGCCTCGTCCATGTCGGCCTGGGTGGCGCTGATGGATGCGGAGCGGGCGTCCAATTCTTCAGGCAAGACGAAATGGTCGAAGGCCGCTTCACCCCCGAGCCAGCCGAGCGCGCCGCCAATCAAGGCCGAAGCCAGGACGACCGGCCAGAGCCTCCGCCCCCGAATCGGAACGGCGGGCGGTCCTCCCTCAATGGCAGGAACCAACGGCGGCGACGGCGTCGCGGGCTCGCTCTCGGCGACGGGGTTTGATTCGTCATCATTGACATTCATGAAACATATTCCTCGCAGAAATACCTAAAACCTAAGGGGTTCAATCGTTCGCGGATTCCGCCATGATCGTCTTGTAGGCTGCTCGGGCGACGTCATAGGCGGCCTTGGCTTCGGCCCGTTCGGATTCGCGGGTCCGGTTCACTTTCTGAGACCAGCACTGGTCCACCCCTTTCAGGCACCATTCGGCCGATTGTTTCGAGGCGCGGATCGGCCGGTCCTCGACGACGACGAAGATCGGGTTGGTGTGCGACGAGGGGTAAACCCGCAAGGCCACCCAGCTCGAACGTTCCAGAGGTATTTGAAAATTCAGGTTGTGGAACCCGCCGTCGGCTTCAATCTCGACTCTGGCCACGGCTTTGCCGTTGACGACCACCTCGACCGGCACCCGCCTTGAGCCGGCGATCCGGGCTCGCTCGACGCTCCAGTAAGGCTTCTGGTCCAGCGGTCGGGCGTGAATCGCCTTCCCCTCGGCGGTCGCCTCGGGATCGAGATAGGCCGCCGCCCAAGCTTTGACCGTCACCGTTCCAGGGGCTTTGAGCCGCAATTCACTGCCGGATTCGCCGACGGCCACGTCATCGACCTGGAAATCAATCAGGTGGCTCCGGCCGTCGCTGACGTATGACCGGCCGAGTTTGATCCCTTCGGTATAGCGGTCGAAGTCAAGTTTGCCGTCACTAAGCTTGACATAAACCCGGCCAAGGCCTACGCGCTCACCGTAAATGCAGGGGAAATCGGTCTCGCCACTAATTCGAGTACGAAATCCGCAATTGAGCGTATGATACCAGATGCTCAATTCAAACGGCGCTGGGGTGTCAACGGTTGAGATGAAATCAACCGCGTCATGAACCACGTCCACGATATATTCATTGGCGCCGATGCCGTTATAGGGCGGAATTTCCAGAGTCGGCACCGACATGTCCTTGGTTTGCAAACCCCAACCGGAGTGGGAAAACCCGACGACCGCGCCTTGCGACTTGCCCCACTTCAAGACCGGCAAGGTCCAGCTTGGCCATTCTTCGATCCGGGTCGCGCCGGGATAGTCGTCTTCCTTGAGCCGCAAGAGGCAGAGGTGGCCGGCGTGCGACGACGGGAACCCGGACACCTCGACGTCGTAGCGCATCAGGTTGTCAAGGGTCGAGAGTGCGCTCGGTTTCCCCTCAAAGAATTGCTTCTGGAAATACCAGCACGGCCCCCATGACAACACGCAGCCGACGTTGAGGTCTTCGCCCAGAATGTGCCGCATCATGTCTTCAGGCAGGACCCCTTCGGTCGGACTTTCATAATGGCCGCAACCGGCGGCGTGGATGTGATGATCGCCCGAGAACCAGTTCCGTTTGGCCAGGTGCGTCCAGCGCTTCAAGAGAAACGATTCAACGTGCTCGCGCGCATCGGGCACGGTGATCGTGCGCGTCTGGGTCAGGTATTCCGGTCCCCTGGTAAATTCGACAGTATACGTCCCGGGCGGCAAGAGCACTGTTTCGCCCGAGTGGCGGTAAATCTGCGGGTGGAAGAAAAAATCAGGAGCCAACCGCCTCGACTGCGATGGATAAACCCGCCCCAAACGGTCGCGGATCAAAAGCGAGGCCGTCGTCTTTGATCCATCCACATCCTTGATGTCGAGTACCAATGCCACGCCTGGAGCGCAGGTAAAGAGAACGTCCACGTCACTCCGGAATCCAAGGTCTTGTGTCCCTTGCCCGGCCTTGAAGCTCAGCTTCGCCTCGCGTTGGCCGGCGTCTCGACTGTAGATTTGCAAGACGCGGTATTCCAAAGGGAGGCCTGAAAGCCCCTGGTTCAACGGGCGGTCGCCGAAGATTCGCGCGTCCATCCAGCGCTGGGCGACCTCGGCGGGGGGAACAGTCAGTTTCGGCTCGGCTCTTCCGGTCGAAACCGTGTACAAGGGCTTGGCGTTGGGGCTCTCCACCTGCAATGGCGCGGTCACGCCGGCTTCGTTGTGGACCTTGACCAAAAACACCCGCCAACCGTGCTGCGCCAGCTTCGCCCGCGCCGGTCCAGACGTCGCCTTGACCCGACTTTCCGGGTTGATCGTCACGCCAATCAGGCACAACGGATCGAGCGCCCGCTGAATCGCATCGACCCCTTTGGCATGGTCAGGATCGGCGTAGGCACGTTCGAGTTGACCTTTGACCTCCTTCGACATGGGTTCGCCCAGCAAGTCCAGGGTCTCGACAACCCGCTTGATCTGCGCTGAGAGTGGTTGAAACTCGACGTCTGGAATCAAAAGGAGTTCGCCCGCACGACCCGCTCGCGCCAGGACCAGCACGACCAAGAGAACCAGAAGCCGGCGATCAATGATGATGTGTATCATAATAATTAGTCTTACATTATTAATTAAAAGTGACGAATCGACCGACGGTGAACGAGCCGAGGACGGGGTGTTTGTCCATGACCCGGGAAGCTATTTCCCAGGCTGGGCCCGCAGGTGATGGTCCAGCGTCTCGCGCAGGCTTTCCAGCTTCTCACGCAAGGAATAGGGCGTGTAGACGTAATCTTGCTCAAACTGGAATCCCAGGCGTGAATCCCGGGTGGCCGCCAACAGCGATCGCTCGGTTCGCGCGATCTCGTCGCGGACAATGGTCTCCATTCGATCAAGGATCGCGTCGGACTTCTCGCGGTCCGTTTCGGCCGCCCGTTGCAGGCGAAGGTCCTCGAATTCCAGGACGGCATGGTCGCTCTGCATCATCCGTTGCAGTTGCTCCGCCACCACCACTTCGCGCAACGCGCCTTGCCGTTTCGGCTCCGGACTCTCCAGGGCCGCGGCGCGATACAGCGTCAACCCCTCTTCCATGCGTTCAGAAGCCTGACGAAGGTACTTCAGGAAGACCGGCAGCACCTTGGTTTCAGGCGCGACCTCGACGCCCGTCGCCTGCTTCGCATACTGCTCCGCCTTGTTCGTCCGATTGCTGAAGTCGGGGTAAAAGACCATACGCGAGACCGTGAACGGCCAATAGGGGTTGATCCGCCCTCCGAGATATCCCATCCAACTATTATGATCCGACCAGGAATGCGTGAACGTCGTGGTCCGCAACGGGGGCTCCTGAACGAACAGGGGGTTGCCGATCGCGTTGTTCGTTCCCATGTTCGGCCCGGTGTCCGGCACCAGGCGAACGGCCTCGCTGAAGTGTTTCCATGCGTTTATGACGGGATCCCGGTTGTCACGACCAAAATCACGCGAGGCGATCGAACCGAGCAGTTCATCCAGCGCGGGGGCGTCGGTCCAGCAATACCAGGCCCTCACCTCGGTCATGAAGTTCGGCTTGTAACCGCTGCTCCAGCTCTCCAAGGTGCCGTTGACGCCGTGACTCTCCAGCGCCTTGTAACGCTCGTACCACTGGTAAGGCGCAGGTATGTATGGACTGGTGCCGAACTGCCAGCTCGCGAAGGTGTCGGCCTTGCAGTAAACCTTCAAGCCGCGCCGACGGGCCTCCTTGATCTGGGCCTCGGTGACTTCCGCCGGGCCAATCTGATTTAATGAATAATCGCGCAGATATCCCTTCATGCCGTCAAGCTCGAAGCTCTTGCCGTTCTCCCAGGTCATGAGCGGGGTGACGCCTTCGGGAAGCTGCTGGATGAAGTACCGCTTCATCTCGACGTTTTGGGGCCGAAAATCAATGTTATACTCCCAAGGGAGGACCTCGATGGCCGGATTCACCCGATGGCATTCCTCGGCCACAATCCCAACCGCTCGGCACCAGTTCCGCGCCCAGTTCTGCACGTACTCCTTGCTCGCCCCGTGAGTCCCGCCCCATTTCTGGTACCAGAACCCCTCCGTCAGCAGGACGTACCCCTTGATCTCCGGAAACTCCCGCACGGCCTCCTGCACCAACCGCCGCAGGTCGGCCTCGCTTTCGGGAGTACCAAGATATTGATAGACGATTGGCGTATAAACCTTGATCCCGAACCGGGACGCCCGCTGGATCAGGTCGCGCACCCTGGCGGGGTCCTGGCGCCTGACTCGATACATGAGCCGCGCATAAAAGTCGGTCGAGGTCTCCGCCGTGGTTCGATCGCCGTTCGGGTTGGCGTAGACCGATGCGAAAATACCGTCGAACCCGTCGTGGGCCATGTGCGACAGCAAGGGGTCCGGCCAATCCATCCAGCCCATCCATGACAGAGCCATGCGCGTGTCGTACAGGCTCTGCCGCACAGTCTTCAGATCGGCGGGCAAAAACGGGGCCTCGCGCAAGTTCATCCTGGCTTCCAGGTTGAAAAGCCCGAACATCGCGCCGCGCTCGTCAAAACCGCAGACCACCACCCGCTCGGGCGTCACCACGATCTCATAATCCTTCGGCCCCTTCAGGGAACCCCCCGCGCCTGGCAACTGGTCGCGGGTCCCAACCACGATGCTCCGCTGATCCTCTTGCCAGTTCTTGAGCGAGTCTCGGCCGTCGAGTGTGACGGTAACGCCCATCGACGTGTCGAGATAATCCTGAAAATCGTGAACCGCCCCCTGGAGCACCGGCGAGCTCCGCTGGTCCCAGACCAGTTTCCAGCCGCGATCCGCCAGGACGATCTCGTCAGCCGCGCCTCGGGCCTCTCGATCGCGACGAGGGACGTGGACCGGGCCTTTGCTCAGCCGCTCGTGATAGGCATACGGCTTCTCCTCGGGAACCATACGCTTCAAG
>JBDTIR010000047.1:0-1514 GCA_039936275.1 Isosphaeraceae bacterium
TGCGGAATCCTTGATTCCGCAACCCGGCATGAAGTGACACGGGTCAATTCCGTTCGTCGTGTTTGTTTCACTTGCGTTGGTCTGTGTGGCTCGCTGGTTGAACTTGGCCCCCTTGGCTTGTCCTATAATTCTCGCCCACAATCCGCGCGGTTTACCATGTCCCCGGTTTCGTTATTTCCGGAACGGTCGTTCAAGTTTGCCGGTTCGGTGGCCGATGGATTAAGAGTGGAAGGACGCCCGATTTGATCCAGCCCCGTCTGGATCGGATCGGGCGACCCGCGAGACGGATTCGATCCGTCGAATCGACAACCAAACTACCCCCTTTGGCCGTCCGTCCGGGACTCCTTGCGATGAACCTCGAAACCAAAGCCTTACCCGGGCCGGAATCGGACCGGGACGCGGCCTCTACCTTCTTGCCCGTATTGATTCAGGTTCCCGCCTTGAGCCGGCGGGGCCGCCCGTTGACTCATCGAACCACCGGCCGCCGTCGCCTGCGCCGAGAGGTGCGAGTGGCAGGCACGGCCTTGCTCTGCGGCGTGCCGATGGCCTGGATGCTTCTGGTCCTCGGAGCGGGGCGATCTGAGGTCGTCGCCGCGCCTGAGCGTCCCGCTTTTACTGTGTCGGACGATCCGCCGATGGTGACGATCTCGCTGGAGCCAGTCCGCGAACTGAGACCAACGGTCGTTCTGGAGTCGATCATCCCCGATATCGACACCGAGGAGGCGTTCAATGCGGGAGGTTGATCAGGCCCTGGCTCGCGCCTACGCACGTCGAGCAACCCCCGAACCAACGACGACCTTGACGCCGGGCCCTCACTTCGCCGTCGAGCCAAACGTTGCCCCGCTGGCCGAGTCGTTCACGCTTCAATGGCCGGAAACCGTGCGCGCCCTGGAACGCGAGCACGGCGACCGCTTCACCAGGCTGGCCGAATCCCTGATCGAGACGCGCGACCGCCAGGGGGCGCGCGTACTTTTGTTTACAAGCTGCCACCGCGCCGAAGGGCGGACGACGCTCGTCCTGACCCTGGCCCGCGCTCTTGCCCGCCAGCCAGGGCGGACCTTGCTGGTCGACGCCGACCTGACCGGCCCGATGCTCGCTCGCCAGCTTGGCCTCCGTCCTCGCGTCGGTCTTGACGACGTCATCGAAGGTGGGCTCGCCTTGGCCGACGCCTTGATCGAGGCCCCCGACGATCACTTGACGGTCCTGGCCTTGCGCGGCCCGGTCGCCCGCCCTCGCGACTTCCTGGCCAACCCGGCCTGGGCCTGTCTGATGGCCAGGCTCCGCCGCGAGTTCGACCTCGTCTTGATCGACGGCAGCCCCTTGTTCGCCGGCCTCAGCGCCGCGGTCCTGCACCGCTCCGTCGATGCCGCGATCCTCGTCCACAACCGCGCCCTGACCGGCGAACGCGCCCTGCTCCGCGCTCGTGAGGTTCTCGGCGCCGGCGGCGTCTCTCTCCTCGGGTTGGCTGAAACCTTTGTTTAGTGGGCAGCGGGCAGTGGGCAAAAAGGAGGAGT
>JBDTIR010000048.1:0-9367 GCA_039936275.1 Isosphaeraceae bacterium
TGCCGACGACCCCGCTGGAACGACTGCTCTTTGCTCAGGGTGGGAACTGTTTTTTCTGCGATCAGCCGCTCGCGCGGGATCAGGCGAGCGTCGAGCATCTTGTGGCGCAGGCTAACGGCGGCTCGAACAACGACGGCAACTGTGTGGCATGCTGCAAGGCGATCAACAGACTCCTTGGAAGTATGTCGCTCAAAGAGAAAATTCGGGTCGTTCTCAATCAACGCGTGCCGTTCCGCTGTCCAAACGCCCCGTCGTCGCCAGAGGTCAGCCAGACCCAATCACCAAGCTCACCACAGTCGAAATCGACTTATGAAGTAGCTCTTGCCTACTTGCGCAAGCAAGGGACGGCCAGACCACGCAAGCCAAAGGCCCTTCGCAACACAATGGCCGCACTGTTCCCTGGTACTGAACTTGCGATGATCGAGTCGGTGGTGGAGGAACTCAAGGCCGCGGGCAAGCTCAGCGAAGTGGAGGGCAAAGTCACGTATACACTCTGAATTGCGTGCTTCCAAGCCGTCCATTGAGCGGACAGGTTCAAGCCTGCTTTGGGGCCTTTGGGCTCGTCCTTCGCGTTCAATTAGTTCTGGTCGCTCGGACGACCCGAGGGTGATTGGCCGCGTCTCGAACCGTCGTGGCCAGCTCGAATTCGGGATGCGCGGCGATCAAGGCGCGCACGGGGGCTTCCTGGTCGGTGCCGATTTCCAGGATCAGGTGACCACCGGGCTTCAGGAGCGGGACCGCTTGGTCGATCAAGCGAGCGACGACCCGCAAGCCGTCGCCGCCGCCGTCGAGTGCCAGGTGGGGCTCATAGTCGCGCACGCCGGGTTCCAGCATGGCGATGTCGTCGGTCGGAATATAGGGCGGGTTTGACAGGATCGCGTCGAAGGGGGCCTCGGTCGCGACCGGGTCAAGCAGGTCCCCCTGGCGGAACTCGATCCGGTCGGTCAAACTCAGGGTTTCGGCGTTGGCGAGGGCGACGGCCAGGGCCTCGGCGCTGAGGTCCAGGGCGATCAACCGGGCCGACTTGTGCCGCTGGGCGCAGGCCAGGGCAATGGCCCCCGACCCGGTGCCGACGTCCACGGCGCGCGGGGCCTCCTGGTGCTTCAAGAGGCTCAGGAACTCGACGACCACCGTCTCGGTGTCGGGTCTTGGGATCAAGACGGCGGGCGAAACAGCGAGCGGCAGGGAGAAGAATTCCTTGCGGCCGACCAGATACGCCACCGGAGCCCCTTCGGCCCTGTGGCGGACCAGATCACGAAACCGTGCCCGGGCCGTCGGTCCAACCTCGTCTTCATAATGTGTGTACAGTTGAACGCGTTGATAATCAAGCACATGGGCCAGCAAGACTTCCGCGTCGAGTCTTGGGCTTTCGGCCGCTTTGCGTTTGAGGAAGTCGGTCGTCCAGGTGAGTAACCGGCCGATCGTCCACGGCTGCTCGCCTTCGGGGGAGGGCGAAGGCGTGGGGACCGAAGGCGGCTGGGATGGGTCGGGGGTCATGAGCGCGTCAACCCTCGCCGAGTTGTTCGCGGCGGTCGTGTTCGATCAGGGCGGTCGTCAAGGGGTTGAGGTCGCCGAGGATGATCCGGTCGAGGTTGTACAAGGTCAGGCCGATCCGGTGGTCGGTCACGCGATTCTGAGGGAAGCTGTAGGTCCTGATTCGCTGCGAGCGGTCGCCCGAGCCGATCAAGGTCCGCCGCTGTTCAGCGCGCTGCGACTGGGCTTGAGCTTGCATCATATCATAGATCCGGCTGCGCAAGAGTCGCATCGCCTTGGCGCGGTTCTTGTGCTGGCTGCGTTCGTCTCGGCAGACGACGACCAGGCCGGTGGGCGTGTGGGTGAGCCGCACGGCGCTTTCGGTCTTGTTTTGGTGCTGGCCGCCGGGGCCGCCGGCGCGCATGACGTCGGTCTCGATGTCTTCGGCGCGGATGTTGATTTCGACGTCTTCGGGCTCCGAGAGCACAGCCACGGTGGCGAGGGAGGTATGAATCCGCCCCTGGGTCTCGGTCTCGGGGACGCGCTGAACGCGGTGGCCGCCGCTTTCGAACTGGAGATGGCGGAACGCCCCGTCGCCAGCGATGGCGAAGGTTGCTTCCTTGAACCCGCCCAGTTCGGTTGGCACGAACTCCAGGGGTTCGAACTTCCAGTGATTGATCTCGGCGTAGCGGCGGTACATCTCGACCAAGTCGCGCGCGAAGAGAGCCGCCTCGTCGCCGCCGGTACCGGCGCGGACTTCCATGAGCAGGCTGGCGCGGTCGGCGCCGGTCTGGTGGTCGTAGATCAAGGCGCGAAGGCCGTCGCCGGTCTCGGCCTCCAGGGCGTGAAGCGTCTCCAGCTCGGCGTCATAGTAGGCGCGCAGCTCCGAGTCGTCCTCAATGTCGCGCAAGGTCTCGACCTCGGCGGCCTGCCGTCTGAGATCAAGGTAGCGCGCGTACGGCTCGGCAACCTTGGCCAGCGTTCCTCGTTCCCTGGCCAGGGCCGAGACCCGCGCCGGCTCGGACGACACGGCCGGATCAAGCAGGGCCGCCTCGACCTCCTGGAATCGTTGATAATCGGCCTGAAGTTTTTCAAACATAAATATGCGATAGACAACAAACAGTAATTGAACGTGACTCTGTAATCAATAATGAGCGATGAACAATGTGTTGACATTGCTCATCGCTCATTCATTCGATGCTCAAACTGGACTACTGATCGGCGGGGGCGGCGACTGCGGCCGCGTCCGCGCCCTTCTTGGCCTTGATGCCGTACTTCCCTTGATACTTCTTGTTGAACTTGTCGACCCGTCCGGCGGCGTCGACGAACTTCACCGACCCGGTGTAAAACGGGTGGCATTTCGAACAGACCTCGACCGCGATTTTCGTCCGAGTGCTGCGGGTTGTGAACGAGTTGCCGCAACCGCAGGTCACGGCACAATCCTGATACTTCGGGTGAATTCCGGCTTTCATTTGCGTTTCCATTCCTTTCGCCCGATCCGCCCGATCAAGCCAAGACACCTGCCCCGCGTCGGCGGAGTCGAATTCGACCATGATAACACAAGTCCGACCAGTCTTGCCACAGGACGTTGCGCCTGGAATTTACTTCGGTTTCGTCTCGCCCCTCAGTAGGGCGCTGACGTACGCCTCGACCTGTTCGTAAGTGAACTGGTTGTCGGGGTCGTCGAGGGTGAACCGTTTGATTTCCTTGCCGTCGGGTCCGTAGAGAAACACGGCGGGGATGGCGTTGATGTTGAGTTTCTCGTACCCGACTCCTTCCTCCTCGTTCATCAGGTAGTTGGGGAAAACGGCCTTCTGGCTGTTGAGGAACTTTCTGGCGTCGGTCAGGGCGCGGGCGTCGTCGGTTGGGTCGAGCGTCAAGGAGGCAACGGCCAGGCCTTGCCCGGCGTATTTGTGATGCAGCGCGACCAGGTGAGGGAAGTTCTCCTTACAAGGGCCGCAGGTGGTGGCCCAGACGTCGACCAGGGTGTATTTGGTCTGTCCGTTCTTGGCCTTGCGTCTGGCTTCAAACTCCTGGTAGGTCACCGGAACCAGCGTGACCGGCTCGGCCTCGGCCTCCTCGGGGGTCAGGCCGATCGTCAAGGCGGCCAGGGCGGTGGCCAGGCGGGCCGACTTTTTGGACTCGGCCGACGTGGCCGAGGGCTTCGCCCTGGCGTCGCTTGCTGGCGATGGCGATGGCGAGGCGGGGTCTGCTCCCTCTTTGGCCGCCTCGGGAGCCTGGGGGGTCAGAACCGTGGCAGGGGTCGCGAGCACGCTGGTCGTCGCGGTGGTTACCGACTCTCCGCAGCCAATCCCCAGGCAGGCCAGGGTCAACAACGCGAACGGGCCGTATTGCTTGACGGATGTCATGAGGATGAGTCCTTCAAAACGACTGGAAACACCGAAGGAAACTGCTCGCGGACTTCCATCAAGCAGAAATCTGCAATAGGACGCATTCCCATAAAAAATACCGTATTTGGAACGATCTCATGGAGATTCGCGAGGAGTCTCAAACGAACCGCGAGGATGTCAAAAAGAGCCAGATCGGTCGGTTCCAAACCAGTTGCAGGCCGCCCGCCGCCGTTTAGGATGGATCAGCGGAGGACGGCGCGGCAAGTCGTGCCAGCGTTTTGTTGGACCGAAGCGAAACGAACGGGTTTACTTCTTCTTTGTGTAGACCACGCCGCAGCCGACCGGGCGGGTTTCGGTGACTTCTGGGGTTTTGTCGGCCAGGATCGCGTCGACCGCGTCTTTCAGGTAGGTCTTGGAGACTTTCGCTTCGTTCTGGCTGTCGTCCATCGCGCCCAGGTAGCGGATGGTGCGGTCCTTGTCCAGGACGAAGAACTGCGGGGTGTTGGTCGCGCCATAGTCACGGCCGATCTTCTGGCTCGCGTCGTAGCCGTAGACGTAGTTATAGCCGCGTTCCTTGACTCGCTCCTTGATCGCGGGCAGGTTGTCGGTGTTGGTGTAGTTGCCGCCCTGGACGGCGACGGCGACGACCCGGACGCCCTTGTCCTTGTATTCGTTGACGAAGTCAATGATCCGGTCTTCATAGGCCGTGACCACCGGGCAATGGTTGGCCAGGAAGACCAAGACGACCACGTCGTCCTTGATGTCGCTGAGGCTGATGCTGGCGTCGTTCCCCTTGAAGGTCGCGGGGATGCCGTCGAAGCTCGGCGCTTTGTCGCCGACGCTGACCTTCTTGTTGAACTTGCCCGCGACGACGGGGCTGGCGACCAGGGCCAGCACGGCCAGAGCCAGAAGAGATTTGCGCATCAATGTCAGTCCTCTCATAAAGGGTGCGGTGGTGGACCAAAAGGCGAAACTCGGTCCCGCCCTTCTTTTCAAACAAACGCGCCTCGATCCTCTAGCAAAGACCCTCGATCATCCCGTTTTGAGGTCCTTCGCCACAACGGATCAAGGCAAACGCGGCCCGGCCGATCCTCAAAAGCCTTAGCACCGGGCGGAGTGACTCGCGGCGATTTCAAAGCGTTAAAGGCGTTAAAGGTGTCTCGGTTGTTCCGGCTATTTTTGAAAACGCAGCAAATCCCTTCCACTAGGATCGACCCACATTATCGGCGCGACATGCGGCTCGTCAACCACGTTCTGCCTGGCTCAAGGAATCTTGCCGTGCGGGCAGAGGGTTGCCGAGTTCCGCAAGATTCGGCCCAACGTGGAAATCGAACGGTGACGGGCGGAAAAAGAAGTGGGTCGTGGGCGAGCGATCCACCTGCTTGGTTTACAACGGTGGGACAATTTGTAAATACAAGGGATGTGAACAACCAATAATTGACCTGTGGCGGCGCAGCTTCCCGTCGCCCACGAATTCCTTCGGCGGTTCTGGCGTCCAGGTTTCGGCCGGTGCTACAATCCAGCGGCGAAGGGCACGGCCCGGTGGCCTTGCCGTACTGGGTTAAAAAAAAGGGCACAGGGTAGGGGGGGTCGCATTGGAGATCGCGCTGTTCTGGCCGTTGCTCTGGGCCCAGGCACCGGCGCCGGACCCGACGGCGGTGCCGCTCTTGGCGTTGAGGCGGTGGACGACGAGCCTGACCTTGTCGTCGCCAGAGTCGTTGCCGAGCCACATCGGGCTTTGGGCCTGGCTTTTGGGTCTGGCGGCGGCCCTGGTGGTGGCGATCGGGTTTCAAGGGCCGAAGCGGGCTCTGGGGCAGGTGCTCGACCTGCCTGGACACGTCCGTCTGGCCGCTCTGGCGTTGAAGCGGCTGGGACGCGCGGGACGGCTGGTGGCGATCTTGCTGGGGGCGACGGTTGTCGCCTGGACGGTCTCGCAATCGCTTCGCTATAACAGCGAGTCGCGCAAGGACGACATTGCCGCGCTCTTGCGGTCGAAGGGCTTGCAGGAGCTGGCCTTTGAGCAAGGGATGCTGGCGGCCCTGACGCCTTTGCGCGATCTGGCGGGCCTGGGCGACAACCTCGTGCTCCTGGTCGTCGGGGCGACCCTGGCCTTCAAGCTCTCGGCCGACCGCTGGGGGGGCGACGGCCCGTTCGTGAAGGGCTTGCCAGGGGCGGTCCCTGGCCTGACGACGTTGGTCTGGGGCGGGGCCTGGCTGTACGTGCTTTATCGCCTGGCGTCGCTCTTGCCGGGGCCCGACCTGAACGAGCAAGGCTTGCCGCTAGGCGGTTGCCTGTTCGTCGAGGCCCTGATCGTCCCCGGTTTGATGGTGATTGCCGACGGTTTGCTGCTCGCCTGGGTCTTGATCGAGCTGCGAGCGGCCGATCCGGGGGCGATTGACGCCGACAGGGTGGATGTTCTCGGCGTGCTGGTAATGACGCCGGGGGCGATGCTGGCCTGCCTGGCCTGCCTGCCGGCGCGTTATCTGGCGACGGGGGCCTGGCTGGCCTTATACGACGTGCAAAGCCTGGCCGCGACCGGGTTGCGGGTGTTCGTCAACGGTTGGGGCCTGGTCGTCGCGCAGGCGGCGGCCTTGCCGGTTGTCGGTCTAGCGGGAGCTGTGGCCTGGAGTCGGGGGAGCGTGCACGCGGGCTTGATCGGCTACGTCCGGCTCTTGCGGGCCGAGGGGGGGCGTCTGGTCGTCGCAATAGCCCTGGCCGGCCTGGTTTGCGGCGGGTTCTCGGCTCTGTCCTATCTTCTGGTACTGACCATGCCGGCGCAACCCTGGGTCTTGTCGGCGGCGGACAGTTACGCACATTACGCCACCTTGCCGATTGGCCTGGTGTTCCTGTCCGCGCTGGTTGAATTGGGCGGCCGAACGCGACCGTCCGACGGCGAATCCGTGGATCCCGAGCGGGCATTTGTTCACTCTCGCTTGACAGAGCCAGGCGTGAGGGATGTAATAGACTATTGACGGTTCGGTCGCGTCGCCCGTTTGAACCGGGAGCGGCCGACACCCGCCGCGGACGTCATCAAACGCCCACCCCAAGCGGGCCAGGCTCCGCACTTTGCCCAGCGGCCGAACGGAATGGCCTGTCTCGGATCGATCTGGATCAGAGTTTTCCCCTACGATTCGCTGACGATTGACAATTTGGATCAGGCCTCGCCTCGAGAGGACCCTGGCCCCAACCGCGCGGGCGCCGAGACCATTTGAACTGGGATCGGCGAACGACCCGCCCTCCTTTCGCGTGTGCGCACTGCCTGACGGACTCCCTTGGACCAGGAGGATACCGCTCATGTCGGCAGAAATGGATTTGATCACCAGGATTGCCAGCCGCCAAGACCGGGCGGACTACCAGAAGAAACATTGGCACGGCACCTTCGCCGAATACTTCGACATCGTCCGGCGCGATCCCAGGGTCTGCCGGACCGCCTACCAGCGCCTTTACGACATGATCCTCACCCACGGTACTGAGGAAGTCATCGTCAACAAGGAAAAGCTGGTCCGTTACTCATTTTTTGAGGACCGCGAGAACTCTGGCGAAGACGCGATCTTCGGCCTCGACCGGACGATCAAGAACCTCGTGAACATCCTCAAGAGCGCCGCGCAACGCTACGGCACCGAGCGGCGGGTCTTGCTCTTGCACGGCCCGGTGGGCAGTTCCAAGAGCACCATCGTCCGCTTGCTCAAGAAGGGCCTGGAACGATACTCGAAGACCGACGATGGTGCCTTGTACACCTTCGGCTGGCGCGACGAAGGGCTCGACGGCTCGGAAGCCTACACCGACTGCCCGATGCACGAGGAGCCCTTGCGGCTGCTGCCGCACGAGGTCCGCGCCGAGGTGCTCGAAGACCTCAACACACACGTCGCCCCCGGCGGCTATGAGATCAGCATCGACGGCGACCTCTGCCCCTACTGCCGCCAGATGTTCAACGAACGCATGGCCCTGCACGACGGGGACTGGCTCCGCGTCTTCAACGAGGTCCGCGTGCGACGGTTGGTGCTCTCTGAGCAAGACCGGGTCGGCGTCGGCACCTTCCAGCCCAAGGACGAGAAGAACCAGGACGCCACTGAGCTGACCGGCGACATCAACTACCGCAAGATCGCCGAGTACGGCTCCGAGAGCGACCCCCGCGCCTTCAACTTCGACGGCGAGTTCAACATCGCCAATCGCGGCCTGATCGAATTTATCGAAGTCCTCAAGCTCGACGTCGCCTTCCTCTACGACCTGCTCGGCGCCAGTCAGGAACACAAGATCAAGCCGAAGAAGTTCGCCCAGACCGACATCGACGAAGTTATTATCGGTCATACCAACGAACCTGAATACAAGAAGCTCCAGTCCAACGAATTCATGGAGGCTCTGCGCGACCGGACGGTCAAGATCGACGTGCCCTACGTGACCCGGTTGAGCGACGAGGTCCAGATTTACGAGAAGGACTACAACAGTCGCAAGGTGCGCGGCAAGAAGATCGCGCCCCACACCCTGGAGGTCGCCGCAATGTGGGCGATCCTCACCAGGCTCGACGAGCCGAAGAACGCCGGACTCACCCTCTTGCAGAAGCTCAAGCTCTACAACGGCAAGTCGTTGCCCGGCTTCACCGAAGACAACATCAAGGAGCTGCGCGAAGAGGCCGAGCGCGAGGGGATGCACGGGATCAGCCCCCGATACGTTCAGGACAAGATCTCCAACGCCCTGGTCGCGCACGCCGACGAGCGCTCGGTCAACCCGTTCATGGTCCTCAACGAACTGGAGAGCGGCCTCAAACATCACTCCTTGATCAACAGCGACGAGGTGCGCAAGCACTACAAACAGTTGCTCAACGTGGTTAAGGAAGAATACGAGGATGTTGTGAAGAACGAGGTCCAGCGCGCCATCGCCTCAGACGAGGACGCCCTCGCCAGGCTCTGCGGCAATTACATCGACAACGTCAAGGCGTACACCCAGCGCGAGAAGGTCAAGAACAAGTACACTGGCCAGTCGGAAGAGCCCGACGAGCGTCTGATGCGGTCGATCGAGGAGAAGATCGACATCCCCGAGAGCCGCAAGGACGACTTCCGCCGCG
Source organism: Isosphaeraceae bacterium (assembly GCA_039936275.1). Taxonomy (GTDB): domain Bacteria; phylum Planctomycetota; class Planctomycetia; order Isosphaerales; family Isosphaeraceae; genus JBDTIR01. Next base: position 8,887 of record JBDTIR010000048.1, read on the forward strand.
AGATCATGAACTACATCGGCGCCCTGTCGCTCGACGGCAAGCGGTTCGACTACAAGACCAACGAGCGGCTCCAGAAGGCCCTGGAGTTGAAGCTCTTCCAGGATTCCAAGGACACGATCAAGCTGACGAGCCTGGTCTCCAGCGTCGTGGACAAGGACACCCAGGAGAAGATCGACATCGTCAAAGGCCGCCTGATCCGCAACTACGGGTACGACGACGACTCGGCGACCGACGTGCTCAACTACGTCGCCAGCATCTTCGCCCGCGGCGACGTCAAGCGCGGCAGCCATTAAGCTAATCCTTCGAGGATTCGCGGTGACGACGACGGACCCGGTTTCCGGGTCCGTCGCCGGAAAAAAGGAGCGGATCATTGGCAACCGCAACCGAAGCCCGCACGACCGGAACGCCCGCCGATCCGGTGGCGAGCGACCGACTGTATCGCCTCAGCCTGCACCAGTATCACCAGATGGCCGAGGCGGGC
>JBDTIR010000049.1:0-1643 GCA_039936275.1 Isosphaeraceae bacterium
GGCGGTCGAACGCCGGCGGTCCCAACAAAACCGATGCGAGGAACGCCAAAATGCCTGGCGAATATGCCTGGACGCCCGATCCGGAAACCGCTTCACGAACCAACATCGGCCGCTTCATGACGCGGCACGACATCGCCGATTACGCCGAGTTGGTCCAGCGGTCCACAACGGACGTCGCCTGGTTCTGGGATGCGGTGGTGAAGGATCTGGGGATCGAGTTCTTCGAACCGTATACGCAAGTTCTCGATACCTCCAGGGGCGTCCCCTGGGCGCGCTGGTTTCTCGGTGGTCGGCTCAACCTGACGCATCATTGCCTTGACCGCCACGCACACTCGCCAAGGGGCGACCGGCCCGCGATCGTCTGGGAAGGAGAGGACGGCCAGACCAGGCGGGTTTCCTACAAGGAACTCGACGCCGAGACCTGCCGCCTTGCCAACGCCCTGCGCGGCCTGGGTTTGGGCGTTGGGGACCGGATCGGGCTCTTGATGCCGATGGTGCCGGAGACGGTCGCGGCGTTCTTGGCCTGCGCCAAGATCGGAGCGGTCGTGGTCCCGATCTTTTCCGGCTTCGGCGCGTCGGCCGTCGCCGAGCGCCTGCGAGACGGCGAGGCCCGCCTCTTGATCACGGTGGACGGCTTCCGCCGCAAAGGCCGCTTGATCGACACGCAACGAGTCGCCGTCGAGGCGTCAGCCTCATGTCCCGATCTGGAACATGTGCTCGTGCTTCACCATCACGGCCGCAAGGAGCTCACCCGTCCCGGGTTCGAACTCTGGTGGCATGAGGCCGTGGCCACGCAAAGCGCCCGGGCCGCGACCGAGTCAATGGACGCCGAAGACCCGGTCTTGATCGCTTACACCTCGGGCACCTCGGGACGTTCCAAGGGGTCGGTTCATGTTCACGGCGGGTTCCTGGTGAAGATCGCGCAAGAGGCGGCGCACCAGGTGGATATGTGCGAGGATGATCTCTTGTTCTGGGTGACGGACCTGGGCTGGATCATGGGCCCCTGGGAGGTCGTCGGGGCGCTGGCCCAGGGGGGGACGGTCTTTCTTTATGACGGCGCGGTGGACTTCCCGGCCCCTGATCGGCTCTGGGCCTTGGTCGAGCGGCACAACGTTTCGATCCTCGGCGTTTCTCCGACCCTGGTCCGGCTCCTGATGACCCACGGCACGGAACCCCTCACGCGGCACGATCTGAATTCCTTGCGCATCCTGGGCTCGACCGGCGAGCCCTGGAACCCAAGCCCTTGGCATTGGTTCTTTGAACACGTCGGCGGCGGCCGTTGCCCGATCATCAATTTCTCTGGCGGGACCGAGGTTGGCGCCTGCTTCCTGTCGGCATTACCGATCACCCCGTTAAAACCGTGCGCCTTGGTCGGCCCGGCCTTGGGGATGGATCTTGATATTTTTGATTCCGAAGGCAAGGCGCTCCGTTCAGGGGTGGGCGAGCTGGTCTGCAAGCAACCCTGGCCAGGGATGACCCGCGGGCTCTGGCGCGACCGAGAGCGTTACTTGCAGAGCTATTGGTCGCGCTGGCCAGACGTCTGGGTCCACGGCGACTGGGCCTCGCGAGACTCCGACGGCGACTGGTTCTTGCACGGTCGGAGCGACGACACCTTGAACATTGCCGGCAAACGGATCGGCCCC
>JBDTIR010000050.1:0-2895 GCA_039936275.1 Isosphaeraceae bacterium
CCGAAGGAGGGGTCACGGCGGCGGAAATCACCTTCACCGTGCCAGACGCCATCGAGATCATCCGCCAGGTCCGCCGCGAACTGGGCGACGCCGTCGTTCTGGGCGCCGGCACCGTGCTCGACCCCGAGACCGCCCGCGCTGCGCTCCTGGCAGGGGCCGAATACATCGTTGCCCCGACGCTCAACCTCGACGTCATCCGTCTCTGCCGACGCTACGACAAGGCCGTCATGCCCGGCGCGTTTACCCCGACTGAGGTCCTCTCCGCCTGGGAAGCCGGGGCCGACATCGTCAAGGTCTTCCCGGCCGATGTTGGCGGCCCAACTTACCTGAAATCGCTTCACGGCCCATTGCCCCAAATCCGCCTGATGCCGACCGGCGGCGTGGACCTGAACACGGCCGAAGCCTTCCTCAAGGCCGGTGCCTGCTGCCTGGGAGTCGGCAGTTCCCTGGTCGAGCCCAAGGCCGTCGCCGCAGGCGACTTTGACCGCATCCGCCAACTCGCCGCCCAGTTCGTGGCCGTCGTCCAGCGATACCGCCAAGGGACGCCCGACTAGCCTTGAGCGGCAACTCAGAGGCGATCCGGGACGTGAACCGAAGGTAAAAATAGCTGACCCGGGTGGCTTGGGCCAAGTGAGGCGTGCCCCGGGTTCGGTCATCGCCACCTTTCCGGGTCACGCTGCGCTTTGCCCCGGCCACCCATTTTGCGTGACTTGTTTTGGATCGAAAATCTCGGATGGCCTGTTAGATCTCGTGAGCGCATGCATGAGCAATTGGTTCGTGTGTTGTGTCAGCCTTGCGGTGGATCAACGGGGTTCCGGCGTAAGTTTGGGTGATTTGATTGCTCTGGGTGTTCTGGCGAGAGGCGTCTTATTGGTCGGTAATCGCCCTACAATCCGGACTTTCAGCGGCTTCGGTTCAAGCGGAATGGGACGTAGGGTCGATAAACCTGGCGTTCGGTGGACCGTGCGCGACGTGTCGGGGTCGAATCCAGGGCACGGGCCTTCGGGTCTTGGGAACGGGGCCATTCGTGCTCTGAAGATCCAAAAGCCAGGGAGAGTTCTTGGTCATGATGCAGCTTTTGGGATTTCAAGAATGAAGCCTGGAAATCGGAAGTCGAGACGGATATTCGCTTTGCGTTCTGGTCCCGTTGTGGCCAGTCTGCCGTATCTCTCGATCTGAACGGAGGTCATTGGAATGCGGAGCAGGGGACAGGTGCGACTGGCGATCGTCGGACTGGGGCTTGCCCTGGTCGCGGGGATTGTCGCGCCTGGAACCACGCTTCTGGCCCAGTCGGCGCAGGTCAAGCTGCTGCACCACAGGGCCCGATCGTTCCGGATTCCGATCACGGTGGAAGAGCGGGTCCGATCTCGCTTGAGCGAGGTCCGGCTTTATGTCTCGACCGATTCGGGGTTGGCCTGGGAGATGGCCGGTCATACCACGCCAGACCGCCCCTTCTTCACCTTCAAGGCCAAGCGCGACGCCGAATACTGGTTCGCCGTTCGCACGGTCGATACAGCAGGTCGGCCGTTCCCGCCTGACGACCGGACGATCGAGCCGATGCTCAAGGTCGTGGTTGATACCACTCCGCCCGCGGTCGTCCTGGAGGCGAGGAACCGTCGAGGCAGCCTGGCCTCGGTGCGCTGGGAGGTCAAGGACGAATACCTGGACCTCGGCTCGATGACCCTGCAATATCTGATCGACGGGACGGACCAATGGGTTGCGGTGAAGGTGCGCGACCCCGCCCTGATCGGTGCCGAGTCTTGGGACGCCGGCACCGCGGCCCGCCTGACGATCAGGGCGACCATCAAGGACAAGGCGGGCAACCTTGGCAAGGCCGAGGTGGTCCTGCCCGACGGGATCGCGACCAACCCCGGGCCGGCCTCGACGGCTGGCCAGGATGAATTCGCGCCGCCACCAATCTTGCCGATCGCCTCAAGATCCCCAGCCGCCTCGGCGATTCACCACCCTGACGACGACTTCGCCGAGCCGACCGCGCCCGGGTCGCCTCGGCGTTCGGTCGCTGCCTCGCCCTACTCAGAGCGAGCGAACCCGGGCGGGACTCAGACGCTCCTGGTCGGCAGCCCGAGGTTTCCGCTTCAGTATGAGGTGGCGGACGCCGGCCCGAACGGCCCGGCCCTGGTCGAACTCTGGGTCACTCAAGACGGCGGCCGAACCTGGAGGCGCATGCCCGAAGATGCCGACCGCGTCTCTCCCTACCCGGTGAGCCTCCCCGGCGAAGGAACTTATGGGCTCTGGCTCGTCGTTCAAGGGGCCTCGAATCTGGGCGATCCCCCACCTGCCCCCGGCGACCGCCCTCAGCTCTGGGTCGAGGTGGACTCGACCCCTCCGGCCGTCAGGCTTGACCCGCCCCGCGTCGGCCTGGGCCAGAGCGCCGGCAAGGTCTTGATGACCTGGACCGCCACTGACCCGCACCTGGCCTCCAAGCCAGTCGTTTTGTCTTATCGTACTGATTCGCCTGATTCCCCATGGCAGCCGATCACCGGCCGGATCGACAACACAGGCCGCTACATCTGGACCGTTCCCGCCAAGACCCCGCCCCGGATGCACCTGCGGATCGACGTTGTCGATACCCTGGGCAATCGCGGATACGCCGAGACCACCGACACCGGCCCGGTGATCGTCGATCGTGCCCGCCCCAAGGGCAAGATCATCGGCCTCGACCCTAGCGCCCGCATGATGGGCGCCGACAACCGCGCCCGGCAATAACGAGCCTTCTCGCCGATCTCCACCAGCCAACAGGGTGTCGCCCTCCCCATGATGGTGAACGGCGTAGCGTGGCACCTGCCGCGACTCTCATGGTTCTCGGCAAGCGGAATCGACCCCAATGCCCCCGTCGCGCAGACCGCGCGACGGGGAATCCGGGTGTTCAGTGCG
>JBDTIR010000051.1:0-7049 GCA_039936275.1 Isosphaeraceae bacterium
GCACGTCCGCCAGGTCGGCCCGGCCGACCGGCACGAGGGAGTAGCCGATCAGGTAGGCGAGGACTCCGACGCTCAGATGGGCCAGGAACGGCGGCAGGCGAACTAGCCTGGACCCTTCGTGCAGCTCGGGCGAGATCACCAGGTGAAAGGCCCAGGTCGCCAGCAGCAAGACGACCGCCCCCATCATCGGGGCGCCGAGGGCGCGCTTCAGGAACGTCGAGAGCCGCACATCGAGCGCTCGCATGCAGTAGAGCCCGGGCACCAAGAGGTTCGATACGAGCGTTGTCAAGACCGTGCCCCAGATCACTCCGGCCACGCCGTGTTTAAGCGTTAGCACGTAACTCAACGGTAGGTTGACCACCGCGCCGGCAAGGGCCGCCAGGGCGATGACCTCGACCTTGCCCATGCCGATCGCCATCTGCACCAATACCGACAACACCAACGGCATCGTGGCGATCAGGAACAGCCGCAAGAGCCGATAATTGGCGGCCATCGCCGGGTCGATCCAGACGGCCAAAAACGGACGGGCGTAGATCCAGGCCAGAAGCGTGATCGGCAGGAGTAAGCCGATCAGCATCCTTGAGCCGTCGTACTTGATCCGCTCCAACCCGCGCTCGTCGTGCGCCGCCGCCAGGCTGGCCACCGCCGGCATCACCAGGAACGAGAGCATCCAGCCGGTCTGACGGATCTGAAGGAACGGCTTGCTTACATTTTGATAGATCGTTAACGCCGTGTCGCCACCCTTTGGCAGGGCGTAACCCAGGACCGTCGTGTCGAGCTTGTCGGCCAGGACGACGCTCAGTTGGATCAAGAAGACATAAAAACTTACGCGCAAAAGCATGAGGAAATCAGAACGATGGACCTTGACGAATTTTGGGATCACGCCCAGCTCGCGCACCATGATCCAGATCGCCGGGCCCATCGACAGGACCACCTGCGCGGCTGTTTGCGCGGCCACGATCGGGAAGATGCCGAACCCCAGGGACAGGCCGACCACCAGGATCGCGAACCTCAAGAGCAGGATCAGGAGTTCCAGTTTGGGGATGACGTCGTAGCGTCTGGCCGCCTGGAGCACGCTGGAGACGACCGTGGCCAGGCCGTAGCAAGGGGCCGTGACCGCCTGGAGCCAGAGCAGGCGGACGATCAGGCGACGCCCCTCCGGTCCGAACGTGGTGTAGGGAACCGTGATGTAGGCGATGCTCAGCAAGACGGCCGCCTGCACCACGGCCATCACCGCGTAGAAGGCCATCCCGCAGGCGATCGCCCGATCAGTTCCCTCGCGGTCGTCTCGGGTCCAGGTCTCGGAGACCTGCCGCTGGAGCGCCGAACTCATACCGAATTCGAGCAAGAACTGGAGAAACCCGAACCCCCAGGCAAAGACGTAAGCCCCGTTCAGCTCCCGGCCGATGGCGTGCTGGATCAGCGGGATGCTCCAGAACGCGACGATCACTTGCAGCGGGGTGCGCAAGGCCAGCCAGAAGGTCCCGCTCATCAGGCGGCCCAGAACCGGCGGCAAGGCGCGGGGACCGGTCGTCGGCGTGGCGGGGCTCATCGTGCTCACGGAATCCTTCCTCGGCCGCGCGGTCAAAGGTCCAGGCCCGATCATAGCCGCGATCCCCGCTCCGCCAGAAGGCCAATCGCCGCCTTTGCCTCGTCTCGGGCGCACGCAATACGCATCGTGAAGTTATCGACGGCCAGGACGTGGAGACGCCGCGGATGGGAAGTTATGAGACACGGATTGCCAGTGAACCCTCCTGTCAACTGTCGCAGCACGCTCGGCGGTACGGACTTCGGATTGACCGTTGTCGAGATGCTGTTCCAGATCAATGCCGTCGGCAAGCTCAAGCGGCGGCCCGATGTCGCGTTCGTCTCCTACCAGCGCTGGCCGCGAGGTGGAAAGCCCGCTCCGGCCGACGGCTGGAACGTTGGTGCCCGACCTTGGCCGTCGAGGTCGTCAGACCTGGCAACTCCGTGAATGAGATCACCGAGAAGCCGGGTCATTATTTCCGTGCGGGGGTCCGGCTCGCCCGGGTTATCGATCCCCTCTTCGGCCAGGTCCACGTCTTCGAATCGCCGACGACTGTCCGCATCCTCCAGGTCGGCGACGATCTCGACGGCGGCGACGTCTTGCCAAGGGTTCCGGCTCCCCCTGGCGACTCTGTTCAAAGATGAGGCCGACGCCGGATAAGACCGATGTAACCGTGTGTCAGCAGCAGCTTTCCGACCCGCCGCAATCGGCGGCACTGGTCGTGGCGTCGTAGTCTTGCCCTTTGGTCTCGCGCGGGTGACGGCGAGCCGAGCGTCGGCAGTCGAACGTCTGAGCCTGCTTCAGGGGAACAGTGATCAAGGGCTCGACCGGGGCGAACAGTCCTTCATACGGGGCGCTTTGGAGAAGATGAAACGTCTTGTCGCAGACGGCGGTCCGCGCCCCTCGCGGGAAGGCGTGGCCGTCGTCGTCCTCGACCTTCCGGAACGGCCCGGTATAGATCAAGGCTTGATTCCGCTCCAGGCAAGGCCCTTGCTTTCCCTTGAACGCCACGACCGTGACCGAGCGGAACTCGATGCCGCCGACGGTCCTCCAGGGGGTCGCCTGACGTTCGGCCAGGTGGATGCCGTGGAAGCCAGCGGCTTCAAAGGCACTCAGGAATTCCTCTTCGCGTAAGGCGCCACTGACGCAGCCGCTCCAGAGTTCGGGGTCGGCCCGCAAGTCGGCCGGAACGTCCTCATCGGCCACGATGTCGCTGATCGCGGCGCGACCGCCGCGCTTCAGGACCCGGAAGACCTCGGCGAAGAGCCTGGGTTTGTCCTCGGCTTTGACCAGGTTCAAGACGCAGTTGGAGATGACGCAATCAACGCTCTCGTCGGCGACCAGGGGGGAATCTCTGCGGAGCCGCGCTTCCAGGTCGCGCAGCTCCAGATAGTCCCACTGGTCTCTGACCGGACAGGCGGCCAGCAGCTCGGCAAGTTCGTCCAGGTCGAGCCGGAGGTCCTGGATCAGGCCGCAACGGAACGCGATGTTCCGGAAGCCGACCCTGGCGGAGAACTCGTCGAGGTTCCGACGGGCCAGGGCGAGCATATCGCGGTTGCAATCGACGCCGATGACCCGACCCTCCGGCCCGACCACCTGCGCGGCGATGTAACACGCCTTGCCGCCGCCGGCACCCAGATCGAGCACGGTTTCGCCAACTTTGATGAATTTCGTCGGGTCGCCGCAGCCGTAGTCGCGCTCGACGACCTCACTGGGGACCGCTTCCAGATACGTCGGGTCGTAGCTCGTCGGGCAACACAAGGCGGCCTCGGCCTGGCGGGCCCCGGCGCTGTAGCGTTGGCGGACGGCCGATTCTGGGGAATCCATGGGCGGTTTTGGTTTCCGTTAGGGCCTTCGGCTCGAATCAGAAGCGTTTGCGGGCGAACCTCTCCACGAATTTGAGATTATACGCTTCGCGCCACGAGTTCGCGTAGCAGAGGTTCGAACATTTCCCGACCAAGGAGCCCGGCTCGCCAGCGTTCGGGGATCGCGCCGAGACCGTCGCGCACGCCCGCGATCCCCCCAGCGACGCAGGCCGTGGTGTCGGTATCATGACCGAGCCGGATCGCGGCGCGGACCACCTGCTCATACCCGCCGGCCTCGACGGCCAGTCTGGCTGAGTGCAGGCAATCGACGACGTAACCGCTGCCTCGACCTTGCGGGGCCTCGTCGGGCCTGATCACCGTCTCCAGTTCATCGAAGAATTCCGAACGTCCCCGAGGTTTCAAGGCCCGCAGGCTGGCGACCGCTTCGACCCAGGGAGTTTCGGCTCCTTCGAGTGTGCGCCTGGCCCAGAGACAATACAAGGCGCAGCAGACTTGCGAGCGGGGATGTCCATGCGTCACCTGAGATTGTGCATAGGCGTCAACGACCAGATCGAAGTCCGACCCTCGATGCCAGAGCGCCAGGGGCAAGACCCTCATCAACGAGCCGTTGCCGTTGTCGTGCTCTTCTCTCGGGCCGGCCTCCCCTGCTGGAACGCCGTCCTGGAGCGCGGCGAGGGCCCTGGAGGTCTGGACGCCGACGTCGAAAACCTTGCCGTCAACTGCCAGGTATCCTTGCCTGTACCAGTCGAGCAAGCGTCTGCCCAGGTCGTCCTGGTCATATCGGCCCCGATCGAGCAGCGACGCCAAGAGACAAAGCGCCTGCGCCCCGTCGTCAGACCATGTCCCTGGCGGGACTCCCCGGTGGGCTCTTGGAAACCCTTGCGGCGGCTCGAACTCGATCTGATCCTCGGCCGGGATCTGACCAGGCGAGTGGAACTCATAGGGCACGCCCAAGGCGTCGCCGACCAGCAGGCCGACTAACCCACCTTCGATCCGTTCCGCGCGACTGGGCATGAGGTCCCCACTCTTGATGATTTGATGGTCTTGTTCTAATTGCTTATTCGTCTATTGATTGTCGTGCGGCTGGTCCCAACCTTGATTCCGGATCACATGAGCAAGGTCGTGCTCAAGTGCTTGAAACGCGGAGAGCGCGCGCAGGGGTTCGAACGTATCGAGGAGTTGGGCGACCCGGCGAGCACGTCCCGATGTCGAAAACTTCCGCAACTGACGTCCATTGAATCCGCTCGCGACCCGTAAAATCTCATAAAGGTCCTCTTTTGGATCTGGCCGTTGTTCCAACTCGGCGATTCGTGGCAGGGGGAGTTCCATTTTGCCGTTGGGCAGGGCTACCGCACTACGAAGTGCTGAATCCGCAGTGGTTTACGTCAAACTGGGTCCGCCGAGAGGGCGATTTTGAACCAGTTGCGATCGCTGGAACCCCTGAAATACGGCCGTTTTCATAGTGCGGTAGCCCTGCGGCGGATGGCTTACCAAGCAAACCCCGCGCTGGAAACCAAATCTCCAAGGTCATCGTAACCACGGTCGTGGCCGTCAACAAGGATTCTCGCCGCTCATTCGCCCGTTCTGGTGCCGCAGGCATACTCTGTCCGATCGTTGATTTTGATTCAATCCGGACTCTTGGTTGTGCCGATCAAGGGAAATACGAGCCGAAGGCGCGGTGTAATCTTCAACGCGCCGATTTCCCCCTTGTGAAATCTGTTCGCCAGGCAAAGGATTGAGGGCTGCCTTGATGACCAGAGCCGGCCGGCTGGCCAGGACGCCGCGTTGTCAGAGAGGGGTCGGCTCATGGATCCTGGGCGTTGTGGCGGCCATCTTCTGGGCCTCGTCCGCACGTGCCCAAACCCCGTCTTTACCTCCACTTCCGACTGCGCTCTCGGTCGCGGCGGCCAACGACGCGACCGGCCCCGACGACCTCCAGGCGCAGCTCAAGAAGCTCGCGGAGATGAACAAGGCGATTCTTGAAAAATATGAAGACTTGTCTAAAAAATATGACAATTTGAACAAGAAATTTGAAGAGAACCAGGCGAAGGAAAAGGGCGACAAGGCAAAGGCGGACGATGACGAGGCGCACGACTCGGGCGACGGCGATGAGACAGGGGGGACGAGCGGCGGCGGCGGCTCGCAAACCATCGGCGGCGGCGCTCGGCCGAGGAACCGCGAGGCGCAAGACGTTGGCAATCGGCGGCTTGGCAAGATCCCCTTGAAGGCGAATTATAACTACGGCAGTAATGGATTTCAGTTCGAGTCGGAGAACGAGGAACTCCAGCTTCGCATCCGGGCCGAGTTGCAAGCCGACGCGATGATCTACCAGCAATCCAACCAGAACCCCGTCAACAGTGGGTTGTACATCCCTCGCACCCGGTTCTATTTTCAGGGATATTTCACCAAGCCGGTCGAGTACCAGCTCTCGTTTCAACGCAGCTTGAACACCCTGGCGCCGCTGAATGTTTACCTTAACTTTCATTTCGACGACCGGTTTCAATTACGGGTCGGCCGCTACAAGGTGCCCTATTTATATGAATGGTATCATATTAATAACTGGCGTTTGATCGCCCCCGAACGGTCGTTGTTCGGGCTCAACTTCCAACCCAGCCGCCAGGTCGGCCTGATGGGCTGGGGTCAACTCTTTGATAAGCGGCTGGAGTACGCCGCGGGCGTCTTCAACGGCCCGCGCAACTCGTTTCAAGACTTCAACGGCGCCAAGAATTTCGACGGGTTCTTGAACTTCAAGCCGTTCGAGCAGACCGATTCGTTTCTCCAGAACCTCAACGTCGGCGGCTCGGTTGATTACGGCTACCAGAATAACCCGCTCGTGCCGGCTGTCTTGCGGACCAGCGTCAACGCCTCGTCTGACACGATCACCAGCACGAACCCTCTGAACACCGCCATCATCCCGTTCCTGGCCTTCAACAACGGCGTCCGTGAGCAAGGCTTGAGGGCGCTCTGGGACCTGCACCTGGCCTATTACTATAAAGGGTTGTCGGTGATGGGGTCCTGGAGCAGCGGCTTCGAGAGCTATTCGAAGACCAGCGCGGGCAGCCGGCCGGTCCACCTGCCCGTCGGCGGCTATTATGCCCAGGTCGCGTACATCCTCACCGGTGAGACAATCAACGACCGGGTCTTGCTCGACCCGATCCGCCGGTTTGACCTGCGCCACGGCAAGTTCGGCCTGGGGGCCTTCGAGGTCCACTCCCGGTTCAGCCAGCTCAGCGTGGGCGAGGAGGTCTTTACCCAAGGGCTCGCCGACCGCAACCTCTGGACCAATCAGGCACGCATGGTTGACGTCGGCCTGAACTGGTACGTGAATAAATGGATCCGAATCAATTTCGACTGGGAGCACGCCATGTTCGCTCAGCCGGTTTATTACCGCCCCGGGCCAGGGCTTCAGAAAACGAGCGACCTGTTCTGGATGCGATTCCAACTTTTCTTCTAATCGCTCTGCGCCCAGTCGTTCCCGTTCGGCTTTAGTCATGCTGCCTGGGTGGTTGTGCTGATTGTGAGGATTGTGGCTGGACCTCGGAAATCTCTGGGCGCATCGGATTTTCCAAAATGACCCCACGGAAAAACCTGGGAGGGTGAGCTGGATGCGGTTGACGTTCTCCGGCAGGTCGAGCAGGCTCCGGCGACTCGTCATTGTCGGCATGATCGGTCTGGTGCTCAGTTCGGCCGCGCCC
>JBDTIR010000052.1:0-8945 GCA_039936275.1 Isosphaeraceae bacterium
GCTCACCTATCGACATAGGGTATCCATCAGTATGAATAGCTGTGCGCCTGGCTTCGATCTCTTGGCTCAGATCCATTTTATCACCATTCCGCTCGCGATTGGGCTTGACTCGATCTAGGATATGATGAGTGGCCTCGCTCAGAAAGTCAATAACCGCAATGACCGCGAACGGAAAAAAACTCGGTATCACCCTTGTAAAGGCAACTGGGTCGGCCATCGGCTCCGGAAGAAACCAAGAAGCCGGCCCAACGCGGCAGAGGTCGGCATCTTGGTTTGTAGAGCGAGCGCGGCGCGATGATTTTTATACAATGACGACGTGTTTCACACGCCCTGCAAAACCAGTGAATCGTTCGTGAAGGGGTTCAGGGCATGGGTTCTTTGATGGAGCGGACGAAGTGGTTGCCTTTGCCTCGGGCCTTGAGCTGGGCGGCGAGGGCTTCGGCGTCGGCTTTTTGGGGGTAGTCGAAGGTGGCGACGGTTCGGCCGCCGATGTCGCAGACGGCCCAGACGACTTTGAGGCGGGTGTGGGCGTCGGGCTTGGGCCGGCGCTCGGTGGGTGCGGACCTTGGTTTCCCTTCCGGGGGGGTGTTCAGGCCGAGCGCCTCGGCGGCGTCGGCCATCGCCCGCAGGTCGCGGAGGTTCTGGGTGCGGCGTCCCCTTGCCATGGACGTATCAAGCCTCTTTAGAAATGTCAACGCGAAGAATGATCGAGGGACGGAGGGTCCCCCCCAAGGGGGATTTTAGGCAGACATCCGCCGGCATCAAGCGGAAAAGATCGGTACGGTCAGCCGGATGATCGGCCGAGCAGGGCGGCGGGGAGGCGGTAGAGGGTGGCCGTATCGACCTGCTCAAAACCAAGGGCGTGGTAGAGGGTCAGGGCCGGGGTGTTGGTCGCGGAGGTCTGCACGGCGACGACGTCGACGAACTGGGTGCGGGCGTGGCGGAGGATTTCCGCGACGAGGTAACGGCCGGCCCCCTGGCGGCGGCGGCTCGACGACACGTCCAGCTCGATCAGGCCGGTGCGCGCCCTGCCGTCGTTGGCGGCGAGCCCGGCGGCGATGTCCCAGGTCGTGGCGCGAGCGCCGATCGGCTCGTGGGGAACGGCCCGAGGCTGCTGCTTATCGAAGAGCTGGAACAGGGTCGGCCGGAACAGGCCGATCGCCAAGGCGTCCCACCAGCCGTTGGGCAAGACGTCCTCGGTGACGTCCAGGCGAAACTGACGACGGTTCAAAGGGGCCCTCGGGTCGCGAACTTCCGGGCGTGACAGGTCGGCCTCAAGCAAGACGGTGGCGGCCACCGGTTCGTAGCCTGCCCGTTCGGCGGCGCGCAGGAAGCTGGCATGGGTGCCGAGAATGCCCGCGAACTCGCTGCCGCCGTAAAGTCCCCAGTAGAACGGATTGAGCGGCGACTGGCCGCCTGCATAAATCACCTGGGCCCCCCGACCGCGCAGATAGCGTTCGGCTGCGAGCAAAAGGCCCTGCTCAAGGTCCGGGTCGTTGGCGTCGGGCTCGGTCACGAGCATGACGACGGCCCCCATCCGGACGTCGAGTTGGTGCGACGGTCCTTTTGGTTCCGCGGGGCCGAAGCCGGCGTGGACCCAGCCGACGACCTGACCGGCTCGTTCCGCGACGATCAGGCCAGCTCGTTCGAACCCAAGTTTGCCAATGACCAGGGGGTCGAACTCATGAACGTTCAAGGGGCGGACGACCCCAAAATCGGGCAGGGCCCGGTTCCAGAGGTTCACGAGGGCGGGTGGGTCGCCATTGAGAAAGGGGCGGAAGCGGATCACCGGGGGGGTCACTTTTGGGGAAGGAACCAAAATCAAAAATAGGAGGGAGGAAGGGTTCCGTTGAGGGCCGTCGACGGCTCGGCTCAAGGGACCTTTACCAGGATATCACGCCCTTCGAGCTTGACCTCGAACACGGGCTGCTTAAGTTTACCACGAAGCGTGGTCTCGCCCGACCGGACGTCGAATTGCCAGCCGTGCCAGGGGCAGGTTACGATCGTGCCGTCGAGCGTTCCTTCGGCCAGGGGGCCGCCTTGATGGGGACAAATGCCGTCAATCACCGAAACCACGCCGTCGACATTGAACAAGGCGTAGATCCGCCCGTCGTGCTCGACCTCCCTGGAGGTTCCGGGAACCAGTTCATCCAAGGTTGCCATTTTGACGAAACCCGCCATTCCGTTCACTCCGGCCAGACAACCCAAACAGGGATCACTAAAGGGCATTCGCGCAGCAGCTTTTGAGGCAGAATTCTACCACGCAGGTCAAATCCAAAATGGCTCCGACCGTTCCAGCCTAACCGTTGTTGAGTCGGGACGCCATTGGGAACCATGGGGCGGTTGCCGAAGACCGTGACCGTTTCTGCGGCTTCGACATTCTGGCATCGAGGCAAACGCCGAAGGGGAAAGGCGATACAATGGTCTTTGACTCGACAACGCACTCAACCGGGATACGATCTACAAAACCGTTGGGTTCTTGAGCGGTCCTTTTTTTTTGAATTTGGAGTCTGCGGCGATGCTTGACGCCCTGGTGATTGCCCCACATCCCGACGACGCCGAACTAGGGATGGGGGGGACGATCCTTCGGCTCCAGGGGCAAGGGTGGACCGTCGGGATTCTCGACCTGACCAGTGGCGAGCCGACCCCGCTTGGCTCCCCGGAACTCAGGGCGGAGGAGACGGCTCAGGCCAACGCCTGCCTGGGCAACCCCTGGCGGGCAAATCTTGGCTTGCCCAACCGCAACCTGGAGCCGACCTTGCTTCATCGCAGGGCCCTGGCCGCCATCTTCCGGAAGGTCCGGCCCAGACTGCTCTTCGCCACCTTCTGGGAAGACGCCCACCCTGACCATCTCGCCGCGACCAAACTCGTCGAGGACGCACGCTTCTGGAGCAAGCTGTCCAAGTCGGACCTGCCCGGCACGCCGTTTCACCCGGCGCGCATCTTGTACTACTTCAGCGTCCACCTCAAAATTGTCGAGCGGCCGAGCTTCGTGATCGATATTTCCGATCAGTTCGAAGCCAAGACCGCGGCCATGCGCTGCTACCGCTCTCAGTTGGTGGACAACCAGCCCGAAGGCAAGCCCGGCCTGATCGAGTCGGTCGGCGACCGGACCCGGTTCTGGGGCAACACGGTCGGCGTCCGCCACGCCGAGCCCTTCGCCAGCCGCGAGCCGATCGGCCTGACAGGGCTCGATCAATTCTTACTCTAACCGGGGTTTTGCAACGTCAGGTTAGCCCCGTAACCATTCACGCCCTGGAGACCCCATAAAAACCAGGGATTTCGGGCGATTGCTATTTCTGCATATTGAATGTTATAGAATCGCAATGATACAGCTCCCGTAAAATTATACAGTATTAATGGCCGAATTCTCCGAAATTTTTGGAGTTGACTGTTCACCAGGTAGTTAGAGTATGGCGACCCGTGAACGGTTACAAAGATCAATGCTGATGGCCGAGCCACGTCGGGTACGATTGCGAGGGGTGCGGGTCCACAACCTCAAAGGGGTTGACCTGGATCTGCCGCTCAACCGCCTGGTCGTCCTGACCGGCGTGAGCGGATCGGGCAAGAGTTCCTTGGCGTTTGACACCCTCTACGCCGAGGGACAAAGGCGCTATATCGAGACCTTCTCGGCCTACACCCGGCAATTCCTCGAACGGCTCGACAAGCCCGACGCCGACCTGATCGACAACATCCCGCCGGCCATCGCCGTGGCCCAAAGCGTGACGAGACGGTCGGGCCGGAGCACCGTCGGCTCGGTCACGGAAGTGCGCGATTACCTGGCATTACTTTATGCCAAGGTCGGACGGGTCGTCTGCCTGCATTGCGGTCACGAGGTCCACCCGGCCGACCCCGGCACCGTGGCGCGCGCGGCTGACGATTTGCCCGAGCGAACGCGCTACCTGATCGCCTTTCCGTATGAGGTCCGCCCCGAGTCGGATCGAGCGGCCCTGGCCGACGCCTTGCGCGAAGACGGCTTCATTCGAGTCCGGATTGATGGGCAGGTCGTCAACCTGGACTCTGGCCCTTTGCCGATCGAAGGGAGCGGAACGATTGACGTGATCGTCGATCGCCTGGTGCGCGGGTCTGAAACGGTCGAGCGACGATTTGATTCCATCGAAACAGCCTTCGACAAGGGGTTTGGCCGCTGCCGCCTGATCGCCGACGACGCCGAGCAGACCTTCTATCAAGGCTGGCGCTGCGGCCACTGCGGCGCGGATTATCCCGCCCCTGATCCTCGCCTGTTCCGTCCCAACAGCCCCCTGGGGGCCTGTAAAGAGTGCGAAGGCTTCGGCCGGGTGATTGATCTCGACCTGGCGAAGATCGTTCCCGACCCCTCGAAAACCCTGCGAAACGGAGCCATCGCCCCCTGGACGACGCCGAAATACCGCGAACTGAACGACCGTCTGCTTCAAAAGGCCCCCGCGCTCGGGATGCCGGTCGATACGCCGTTCGATCAGTTGACGGCCAAGCAGGTACAACTCCTGATCGAAGGCGATCCGAAACAGCAGTTCGGCGGGCTTCGGAAATTCCTCCGAGGGCTGGAGCGAAAGACGTACAAGATGCATGTGCGGGTCTTCCTCAGCCGTTGGCGAAGTTACTCCACCTGCCCCGCCTGCAAAGGCGCTCGCTTGAAACCCGAATCGCTCGCCTATCAGATCGGCGGCAAGGACATCGCGGCGCTCCTGGCCTTGACGATCGGCGAGGCGCGGGCGTTCCTGCGCAATCAGCAAGACGCCTTCCGACAAGAGCCGGCCGCGCGTCGGGCGTTGGAACCGGCATTGGCTCGCCTGGACTATCTGGAGCGGATCGGCCTGGATTACCTGACGCTCGACCGCCTGGCGCGGACGCTCTCCGGCGGTGAGGCAAGGCGGGTCGCCCTGACGACCGCCCTGGGTTCGGGCCTGGTCAACACGCTTTACGTGCTCGATGAACCGTCGATCGGCCTGCATCCGCGCGACGTCGGCCGCTTGATCGAGATTTTGACGGCCCTGCGCGACGCGGGCAACTCGGTCGTCGTCGTGGAACATGACGAGTCCATTATGCGATCCGCCGACACTCTGATCGACATCGGCCCGGGGGCCGGCGAAGGCGGAGGCCGGGTGCTCTACGTCGGACCGCCAGCAGACTTGAACGACGTCGAAGGCTCGGCGACTGCGGATTTCCTGTCGGGCCGCCGTGGGTTCGCAACGCCTGAAAAACGACGAAGCCCCACGGGTCAGCTCGAACTGATCGGTGCCCGAGGGCACAACCTCAAGAATATTAATGTCTCGATTCCACTCGGCGTCCTCTGTGTGGTAACGGGCGTCAGCGGCTCGGGCAAGAGCACCTTGATCGAGGAAACCTTGTATCCCGCCTTGCTCCGCCGCTTGAACCAAGGATCATTGTCGGCCGAGCCCTTTGAAGAACTGCGGGGAACCGAAGCGCTCGGCGACGTCGCCTTGATCGATCAATCTCCCATCGGCCGCTCGGCAAGGTCGAACCCGGTGACATACCTGAAGGCGTTCGACGAAATTCGCAAGACGTTCGCCGAAACCCACGAAGCCAAGGCCCGCAACTATGGCGCGGGGCGGTTCAGCTTCAACGTCGCGGGCGGCCGTTGCGACGCTTGCGAAGGCAATGGCGTGCTTACCATCGACATGCAATTTCTCGCAGACGTGTTGATTCAGTGCCCCGAGTGCCGAGGGACGCGCTATCGGCCCGAGACGCTCGAAGTGACGTATCAAGGCAAGAGCATTGCGGAAACCCTGAATTTGACCGTGCGCGAGGCGCTCTCGTTCTTCCGCCACCGTCCCAAGGTCTTGGCGAGACTCCGCCCCTTACTTGGCGTCGGGCTCGATTATCTCCGCCTGGGTCAAGCGGCCTCAACCCTCTCCGGCGGTGAAGCCCAACGCTTGAAACTGGCCGCGTTTCTGGCCACGACCCCCGCCGCGATGGCCCGCGCCTCGGCCGGTCCCAAGTCACTCTTCCTGCTCGACGAGCCGACCACCGGCCTCCATCCGGCCGACACGGCCAAGTTGCTCGACGCCTTGAATTCCCTGGTGGACCTGGGCCATTCCCTCGTCGTCGTCGAACACGCCCCCGAACTGATGACCGCCGCCGACTGGATTATCGACCTCGGCCCCGAAGCCGGCTCCCTCGGCGGCCAGGTTGTGGCGCAAGGGACGCCCGAAGACGTCGCCAAGACCGGAACCCATACCGGGCGAGTGCTGGCGACAGCGTTGGCGCGTGGTTGAGTTTGACAAACACACTTCACAGATAATCCAAATTTAATTAATTTCTATGGTCTAAATATATGGGCCACAATTTCAGTTTACTGGCGGAGCAGAGGAGTGAATGTCATGACCCAAATGAACGACATACACATTTTCAACCACGATCAAGCCGCCGGCAACCATTGACTCCAAGGAGGGCAAAAGCCGGGCGATCTGATCGGCGCGGTCGATGATTTCGATCCGTTCGGGAACGTCTTCGGAGAGTCCCAGAAAATGGGCGCGGTGGATGACCGAGTGTTTGCCGAAGCCCATCACACCTCGGGTCGCGGTCGCCCCGGCGAGCCCCAGGGTTCGACAGCGTTCGACGATTGCCAGAGACAGGTTTTTGCCTCGCCAGATGTCGGAGCTGCCGACGTAGACCGTGACCCGCTGCGCCTCGCCTTCGATCGACATGGTTGCCGCGCTCCTTGGCCGCTCCGGTTCACCGCCCGATTCCAGGGCCGCCGGTTCGAGATGATGAACGTGGCGAACCACGCGCACCGGATCGACGGCGGCGAAGACCCCACGGGCCATCGGACCAAGCTTGGCCAGCAACGACGTAATCCGTCCGGGTACATCGATCAAATCAATGACAATTGGTGCTGAAAACGATGTATATTCACTTTTAATATCATGGATTTGGCGATGGGTCCCGTAACCCAGGTCCACTGGAAAGACGGAGGCCCCGGCGCCTCGACCCGCCCGAGCCGTCTCAACGATCGCCCGGTAGAGCGGCAGGCCGTGCCAGCGGTCATTGGCGTTGAAGGTGAGCCGCAGTCGTTGGGCCTCGGGCGGGATCATGTCGGTCCTTCCCTCCCCGGACGCCCGATCTCCCCCTCGCCTTGCCGATCCACAGGCGCTGGATTGATTGGACGCTCACGATGGAAACGACGCATTTGCCGTGCCGTGTGTTCATGCGACTCAAGGTGCGAAACGCCCGGTGCGCGGGCCAGGGCAAGGCCCAAGAGCACGGCCGCGAATCCCAAAGCAACGCTTCCCCCCAGGTTCGCCAATGCCAGCAAGGTCTCGCCGCGCTCCCAGAGGGTCGCCGATTCCAGGGCGAACGTCGAGAAGGTGGTATATCCACCCAGGACGCCTGTAATCATCAGCAAGCGGAGGTGGGGATGCGGCAACCAGCGGGTCAACGCTACCGTCAAGACACCGATAACAAACGCACCGGAGAGGTTGACGACGAACGTCGCCCAGGGGAACTGCGGGCTGGCCCAACGACTGATCCAGACCCCCAGCCAGTAACGCGCGTTGACCCCCAAGGCGCCTCCCACGGAGAGGACCAGCACCTGGACCCATGAACCCATTAAACCCTCTTAATTACACCGAAAACAAGTTAATAATCACATTAAAACAAATCGTCATTGCACTTGTTGAAGTGAGTTGGCGTACCCCAGGCCGGCGATCGCCGCCAGCAAGAGGGCGAGGCCGCCGGCCAACTGCCACCTGGACCGCCTTGGCGACGACCGCCACTCGCCGGACAAGACGCCCAGGGCGTTGGCGACCAGGACCATACTCGACATCAGGATTGCCCAGCCCAGCGAGCTGCCCAGGTCGCCCATGCGGTGCGCGCCGATCCCGTAGAGCGCCATGCCCGCCATCCATAAGACGCCCATCAGGACCGCACTCAATCCATTGCGCACAATATTCTTATTTATATAGTTTTTTCCTGTATGATTACGCCATAGCAAGATCAAGGCTGAGCCGGCGTTGCACAGGAACAACGGGGGCGTCAAGAGCGGCCAGAGGGCGTTGGGAGCCAGGTGCGACGGCACTCCAGGACCGGCTGCGCGACGGTAGATCACCTCGCCAAAGGCGAAACCAAGATTGCCGCACGCCGAGAGCAAGCCCGACGCGATGCAGAGGAACAGGCCGTAACGGTACGAGGACCGTTGGGAGCTTGGCCCTTCAGCCTCCTTCCAACGTCCGGCCAGCGAGCAGACGGCCACGCCCAGGAGCATCACGGCCAGGGCGGCGGCGGTGACGATCCCTTGACCCTTGGTGAAGCCCGGAGGGGCCTTGACCAAGAGCGGGATGAGCGTGCCGCTGGTGGCGGCCACGCCCAGGATGACCGCGAACCCCAGGGCCAGGCCAAGCGCCTCCACCCCGAGCCCGAACAAGACCGCGCCGAACCCCCACCCTGTGCCGAACAGGAGCACCCAGGCAATCGAGCTGGCCGAGGCCCCTCGGTAGACGTCCAGCAGGTCGGGGATTGTCGCCAGGGCCAGAAGCCAAGGGGACACGAGGTAGGCTACGACGGCGAAGATCAGCCAGTAGTTCTCCCAGGACCAGCCGCGCACCCACTTGCTCGGAAGCATGAAGCTTCCTTGAAACAGACCCGCCAGGAGCACGATCCCGAGCCCAACAATCAGATGCGATGGCATGAACGTCCCCATACGTCGTTTACTTCCAAGGGCCGATCTCAACGTCCTTGCCGGTGGACGCTGACTCGATCAAGGCCAGGGCGACCCGCACGGCCCGTTGGCCGTCGGCCCCGGTGTTCAGTTCCGGAGGTTGCCCGGTGCTCACGCACTGGCAGAGGTAGGCCAGCTCCTCACGCAAAGCGCCTCGAGCCGACTCATTAACGCGGGGGTCGTAGCTTACATCAGGAATCTCAAATCCGTCTTCACGCCAGAAACTCAAGGCCCCTGGCACCAGATGCAGGTTGGCGACCCCCTTGGA
>JBDTIR010000053.1:0-11749 GCA_039936275.1 Isosphaeraceae bacterium
ACACCCAGTCCGTTTCCGGTTTGTCATTTTTCGCGAATCCAATTGGACACGCATGCGCTCGTGGCCTAGATCTTCAAGAGAGATCAAGGGAGGCAACGTCGGTCGGTGGACCGCGAACCGCATAAACGATGGTGGATGGACGATCGCACGGACATAAAAATTTTTGATGATAAAGAGTGAATCGCCGACGGCAATTTCGGCCGCGCGGCGGCCGGTCGTACTATGTTCATTGTGGGACATGTGGATCGATTTCGTTCGGAACCGGAGTCCAGCGTCATGCGATCGAGGGGTGGCTCGGACGGGTGGTGGGAGCACGACCCGGACGGGGCAAGCCCCTCGGACCCGGCCCCGGGACCGGTCGAAGAAT
This sequence comes from Isosphaeraceae bacterium, assembly GCA_039936275.1. Lineage (GTDB taxonomy): Bacteria > Planctomycetota > Planctomycetia > Isosphaerales > Isosphaeraceae > JBDTIR01. The sequence goes on from JBDTIR010000053.1 coordinate 368, forward strand.
CGTCAAAGATCCTTCCGACGGTCGGGGCGTTGACGGTGGGATGGCCTCGCGATCGGCCGGCTGATTTTTCGATTCACTTTGATCCGCCCTCGTCGATCCAGGCTGATCGCACGCCCCGGGGGGCGACCCGGGCCGTGGCAGAGACGCGGGTCGAGTGGACCTCGCCGGGCTCGAAGCCAGGCGAATTCCCTGCTCTTGGAGAGGTGGTCGGGGGATTCCGCTTGGTCTCAGAGTTGGGGCGGGGGGCGTTCGCGCGGGTGTTCTTGGCCGAGCAGCCTGCGCTAGCCGATCGCCCGGTGGCCTTGAAAGTCTCGCAGCCCTTGGGGGATGAGCCGCAAGCGCTCGCCAGACTTCAGCATACGCACATCGTGCCGATTTACTCGGTTCACGACGACCCGGCAACCGGCCTGCGGCTGCTTTGCATGCCGTACCTGGGTGGCGCGAACCTGGCGCAAGTCCTGGAAACGGCGGACACCAGGCTGCCGACGCAGGCGACCGGCCGGAGCCTGGTCGAGGCGCTCGATCTGGTCGGCGGGCCGCCGCTGTCGCTCGACGCCGGATTGAGCCGCCTGCCAGGTTCGTTGGAGCGCGCGGCGTCCGGCCGCTTCGGTCACGCGATCACACGAGGAGTCGGCTCGCCGACGTTGGTACGATCGCTGCTGGGTAGGCGCCTGGCCCGCCTCCCCTGGTGGGGCCGGATCGTGGACGACCTGGACGATCCCGAGTCGCCGCCGCCGGAACCTGGCCAGCCGGCCCGCCAGTTCCTCCATGCTCATACCTATGTTCAAGCCGCGGTCTGGATCGCCGCCAGGCTGGCCGAGGCGCTCGAACACGCGCATTCCAGGGGGATCCTGCACCGCGATTTGAAGCCGTCGAACGTCCTGATCGCCGCCGACGGCACGCCAATGCTCCTGGACTTCAACCTGGCGGCCGACGTGGTGAAGCCCGGTGCGGACGACGACCAGGAACTGGTCGGCGGTACCTTGCCATACATGGCCCCTGAGCACCTGGAGGCCTTTGCTTCGCAAGGCGATTCCCAGTCGGAGGACGTCGATGAGCGGTCGGACCTCTATGCGCTCGGTCTGATCCTGTTTGAGATGGTCGCCGGACATCACCCGTTCGCCGACCCTCCAGAGGCCTTGCCGCTGATCGAGACCGTGCGCAGAATGATCGCTGACCGCCGCGCCGGGGCCGCCTCGGCCAGGATCTCGAACCCGCGCGTGCCTCGCGACCTGGACGCGATCTTGCGGAAGTGCCTGGACCCCGACCCGGACCGCCGATACGCCGATGCCGGTGAATTGGCCGAAGACCTGCGCCGATTTCTCGACAACCGCCCCTTGAAGTTCACACCCGAACCCTTGAGCGCCGAGCGGCTCGCCAAGTGGGTCCGTCGTCATCCCGAAGTCGGCAGCGTCTCGACCATCGGCGGACTGGCCGCGACCTTGATCCTGGGCCTGGGCGTCTTGACCTGGTCGGTCGCCGATCATCTGGAAGTCGCCTCGGCCAAGACCCACCGCGCTGATTTCCGCAAGGCGTTTGACGAATGCCAGCTTGCCCTGAACACGACCTCGATCCCGTTCGGCCGCGCCGATCTGGAACCGGCCATCGACCGGGCGGATCGGGTACTCGACGATTACAACGTCAACGACCCCGGCGACTGGACCCAAGGGGCGCTCGTGCGCCGCTTGCCGAAGACCGAAGCGCGGGCCTTGCGCGAGGAGATGGCCGAGCTGATTTTACTGCGGACTCGGGCCAAGGTCTTGCTGGCTGAGCGCGGTCCGGACGCCGATCGACGCGCGGCGTTGAACGAGGCGATTGGCTGGCTCACTCTGGCCGAGCGGTTCGACCCCCATCCGCCCTCGGCGCTCTTCGAGGAACGGGCTCGCTATCATGCCGCGCTCGGACAGGAGAAGGAGGCAGGCCGCGATCAGGCCCAAGCGGCCCGGATCAGGCCGAAGACCGCTCGCGACTTTGACCTGATCGGCACGGCGCTCCTGGCCCGTGGACGTGCCGACGCCGCGTCTGGTCCCTTGGCCCGCGCCGTGGCGCTCGACGGCCGACGGTTCTGGTCTTGGTTCGCTCTGGGACTCTGCCACTACGATCAAGGGCGATTCACCGAAGCTGCCGCCGATTTCAGCGTCTGCACGGCGCTGGCCCCCGAGTTCGCCTGGCCGCACCTGAATCGCGGTCTGGCCCTGGCCGCTGCCAATCGACAGGTCGAGGCCCTCGCTTGCTACGATCAAGCCTTGACCCTGGCCCCTGAATTCGTCGAGGCCCTGGTCAACCGCGCCTTGACCTGCCTGGAACTGAACAACCCCGCTCAGGCAATCGCCGACCTGGACCGCGCCGAAGGGCTTGGCCTGCGTAATCCGTCGGTCCTGGCCGCCCGCGCCGAAGCCCTGGCCAGGCTCGGCCGCCGTGCGGAAGCCGATGATGGCTTCACCCGTGCCTTGCGAACCCGGCCCAACGACCCGATCGTTCTGGTCGCTCGCGGCTTCTTCCGCTTGAAGACCGACCCCAACGCCGCATCAGCCGACTTCCGACGCGTCCTGAGCCTCGAACCCGGCAACGCCCGCGCTCAGCTTGGTCTGGCCCATTACCTGCGCCCGACCGACCCCGGGGCCGCCCTGGTCCGGGTCGATCTCGCCCTCAAGGCCGACCCCAACTTGACCGACGCCCTTCAGCTCCGCGCTTTGGTTCGCGCCCGGCTTGGCGACCCCTCGGCCGAGGCCGACGTCGACCGCCTGGCCCGCATCCCCACGGCGCACAACCTCTACAACGCCGCCTGCGCCCTGACCGTGCTCTCCAGTACCACCCGGGACCCCCGTTCGTTGCCCCGCGCACTGCTCATGCTCCGCCGCGCCCTTGACCTCGGCTTCCCCGCCGCGGCGCTCGATACCGATCCCGACCTCGCCCCCCTGCGCAGTCGGCCGGAGTGGCGGGAACTGAGAAGGTGATGATGGGCGTGAAAAACCGCCGATTGTCTTGAGAATAAGGGATTTTGGGGAGTTTCATCTTCACTAAACAAACGATCACATCAGAGAATTTTCCACCAAGGCGATGCATGCATTTGAACTCACGTGGGTGGATATCGCAAGCCCTCTAGAAAACCGGGGACTGTCGCATTGGGGAGGCGAGCGGGTTGACAGTTTCGGCACTTCGACACCCGAGGTTTCGGCGCACTCAGACTCGTTGATAGCAAGGAGTTGTGCCGATCCAGCGCCGAACTTTCGGCGCTGAAGACCGTCACCTGAAACGGACCCTCAACAGCCCAAATACGGCAGTTCCCATTGAGTGTCAGTTCTGAATGGTACGAGGTTAAGAGCGACCGTACACTAGATTTGGCTCGAAACATAGTGTGCAAACACACGAAATCTACTGTGCGAAGCCCTTAACCTGGTGCCATTCGTGTCAGTTCTGATTTCCGCCCCGACCACCAGTCGAACCCTGAACCGACGCCGCGAGGCGCGCAAGTGAGACCGCCATGAACCGACGTGATTATCTCAGGACGACTTCGGCCCTGCTCGGATGGAGCGTGCTGACGCCGGCGGGCTCTCCGTCTCGCGCCGAGGAGGTCGCGCGGTCTTCTTACGAGAACAACCTGCGGGATCGGCTCTGGATGTGGGGCCATGACTCAGGCGTCTACGATGGGGCCGACGGGCCGTACAATATCCCCTTGAGCGCCCCGATCAGCATGGCGGACGGTATCAAGTCGATGGGTATCCCCAATGTCTGCGTGATCCGCGACGGAACCCCGGACGCCGAATACCGCGAACAGTTCCGCGACGTAAAGCGAGTCGCCTGGAAGCTGTCCGCCGGGTCAAACGAGTCCTACCGGAGCCTGAAACAATACGTCTTCGGCCTGCGAGACACGATGCCGAACCTGACCGGCTATTACCTGGACGACTTCTTCCGCTTCGGCGATCGGCCAAACTTCGACCGGAACTCGGAAACCGAGGCGGCCCCAGCGGCCCTGTCCCTGGAGGAGATGGAGCAACTCCACGCGGAGACGCTCGCCTATCGTCGTCGCCTTGAGCTGTCGATTGTCCTGTACACCCATCTGTTGTGCCCGGCGATCAAGCCGGTCCTGCGGTACGCGGACATCGTTTCGCTCTGGATCTGGAACGGGGCCCACATCGAGCAGATCGACGCGGATTTCCGGAAATACCGCTCCCTTGCGCCGGACAAGCCGACCCTCCTCGGCATCTACATGTGGGACTTCGGCGGCCGTAAGGAGTTGAGTGAGCGGCTCATGGCGCAACAGCTCGATTATGCCCTTAAGCTTTACAAAGAAGGCCAGATCGAGGGCATGATCTTCCACTGCACGCCGCTGTGCAACAAAGGCCTCACGGCCGTGGATCATGCCCGGGATTGGATCGCCCGGCACGGCGATGAAATCCGAAAAAGCTCGTAGAGGAAACAGCACCCAACAGGAGCGAGGCTCTCCCCGAGCCCGCGTCAGGTTCCGGCTCGGCGGGAGCCTCGCCTTCCTGAATCAAGCTTTCCAAAACCAATTCCTTCTCCAGCGTCGCCTTGCGCAGTTCTCGGCGCGGTTTCTTCAGCGATCGTGTCCATGCCGTCTTGGGAATCGATTCGGTTTCGATCACTCTGACCAAGACCAGACCCGACTTCGTCGCCTTCCAAGGGTTCCGGGCAGAAGGGGAAGAGATGCATCCTCGGCCGCCTGGATTGATTCGAACAAACGGGAGGTTCGAGCGTCTAAGAGGGGAGGAGACGGCTCGGCCGTTGCTTGAGAGTCGCCGCGGGGTCGCGAAGTAATTCGCGGTTGGTACGATGCTGGGTCTGTTTGCCTGCCCGGAGTGTGGGACCGAAGTGGAGCCGGCTGGTCTGGCGCCTGGCCGTTATGTGCGCTGTCCGGGCTGCTCAACCCTGGTCGAGGTGCCGTTCATTCCCAGACTGCCCCAGGCTCGAACCCGGTCGCAAGCGCCTCGCTTGCGGGTTTGGACCGCGATTGTGACTGCCTTGGTTGTGGTGTTCGTGATCGTTGGCGCGGCCCGTTGGGCGGTTTCACGACATCGGGAGGCTGCTGAGAATCAGGTCGTCGGTTTGATCGCATCCAGCGAGGCGGCCGAGGCGGCCGGGCAGATTGGGCGGGCCCTGGCCCAGGCGGAAGCGGCACTGACCCTGGCGCAAGACCGGCCGATGGACGACCTTTGCATGTTTCAGGACCTTCGCCGCCGCCGCGATCTCCTGTCTCGGCGCGACATCGAGAATCGGCTCGACGCGATCGTCGGACTCGACCGCCCCAGGGCCATTGGCGAGTGCTTGACTCTCCAAAGCCGCGCCCAGACTGACCCGGCCTTAGCAGCGCTTCAAGGTCGGATCGGTGCGACTCTGGCCGGCTTGGCCGGGGCTGATCTGGCCGACGCCCGCCTCGACCTGGAGGCGGGGCGATCGGAACTGGCCCTGACCCGTTGCGAACGAATCTTGACCACGACCGCCGAAGGGTCGCCTGGTTCTGGTGGTTTGACCCGAGACGAGGCCAGGGCCCTGGCCCTGACGGTCGTTGAGCGGTTCGGGGTTCTGATCGAGCCAGTCCGTGGGAAGTTCACGCTCGGCTCTTCCCAGACTTATGATAAGGCCCTGCATCCGTTACTGGTTGAGGCATTGCGGGCGAGGTACTATCTACCCAGGCCCACCAGGTCCCCCTTCCAGTCGCTCTGGGACCGGTCCGCCGGCTATCAACTAGTGGTCGAGGTCGTCGAGCATCAGGACCGGGAATATCTTGGCACGGTGCAGCGGGCCACGGGGATCGAGGGACGACTGAACCTGAGCAAATCGGGATGGCCGGCCTGGGATACCCAGATTACCGCTCGGACGCGATCCTCGGTCCCCGGCCTGTCCACCTACGGCGCAAGCCGGATCGTCCTGGGTTCAAACCGCAGCGAATCGATCGAGCGCCGACTCTACGACGACGCCTGGAACCATTTGCTCGATCAGGTCGCACATAGGCTCGACACCCTTCCCGAGCCGCTGCCGGGTCTGGCCGCCGTCAAGAACGATGCTGGACTGTCCTTGCGTCGTGATTGAGTCATGAGGCTTGAGATTCGGTTTCGAGACGCCAGTGGCTATCGGAACGGCCCGGGGTCCATTACGATCCAAAGGCCAGGATTCGAGTCGAGCCCCGCCCATCGGTCTGAAACGGGACCGGCCGGGTCATTTGGACAGGAACCAAGACGATGGCGATCGATTCATGTCCCACCGTCCCGGACGACGAACCGACCCAAGATTATCCCACCATGGGCGGCAGGGTGCCCCGATTGAGGGTCGAGTGCGCGGGCTTGACTCATCAGGGGCGGGTCCGTCCCAACAACGAGGACCATTTTCTCGTCGCCAAGCTCGCCAAGTCGTTGCGGGTTTGCGCATCGAGCTTGCCCGTGGACAATCAGCCGCACTTCTCGGATGAAGAGGGCTTCCTCATGATCGTCGCCGACGGCATGGGCGGGGCGGCGGCGGGCGAGGAAGCGAGCATGCTGGCCGTCACGACCGTGGAAGAGTTTGTCCTGAACGTCGTCAAGTGGTTCCTCCACCTCGGCCAGCACGAGGAAAGCGCCCTGTTGATCGAACTACGGGAGGCGTTCGTCCGCGCCGACCGCAATGTGATCGAACGCGCCCAGGACGACTTCCGCCTGTCCGGCATGGGCACCACACTGACCGTCGCCTTCAGCGTCGCCACCGACCTGTTCCTGGTCCACGCCGGAGATAGCCGCGCCTACCTTTTTCGCGATGGCGAACTTCATCAGATCACTCGCGATCATACAATGGCGCAAGTTCTTGTGGAAGGCGGCGTCCTGAGCCCCGAGGACGCTCGACATCACCGTCAGCGTCACATCATCACCAACGCCATCGGCGGCCCTCGCAAAGGCGTTCATGCTGAAATTCACAAGGTTTCTCTCGTCGATGGCGACACCATCTTGCTCTGCACTGACGGCCTGACCGAACCAGTCGACAACAACCGGATCGCCGCCGTTCTCACGGACCATCCCGACCCCGACGCCGCCTGTCGCCAATTGATTACGCTCGCCCTTGATGCAGGCGGCCCAGACAACATCACCGCGGTCGTCGGCCGGTATCAGATTGCGTAGGGAGCCGGGCAAAGAATCATCCGATGAATCTCATTCCAACGTGGACCTTATAACGGCCATCAATCCCCATCCACATCGACCTTGACCTTGAGTCCGGAGAGCGCTGGAAGTGACTCAATGGCGCGGCGGACGGCGCGGCGGCGCCAGAAGCGGTCGGCCCGGGCATGGATGATCACACCACGATCGATGACGCGGACGTCGAGATCGCGCAGGTGAGGACCAACGGCGGCGCGAATCTGGGTTTCCAGCCGGCGCTTCAAGGCGGCATCGGCGGCAGGGTCGGTTCGGGGCTCGACCTTGACCGCTTCGTCGGTTGAGCGAGTAGGACTCGAGACCGGTGCCGGCGCGGCTTGGAACCTGCTGAGGAGGCGGAAGCGACGAGGAGCCGGAGAACTCGGTGCCGGAGTCGATAATCGCGTCGAACTCGATCGAGCGGTGGTGGATGGTTCGATTTGGTTGACTGGCATGGATTCCAGGGTCAAGGGCGGCGTGGCGGTTCCCTCTTCGGGCAGCAATGCACCAGGCGGCGAGGCCTCTTCGGGAAGAGTTAACGGCGGAGGTTCCGGATCGGGATCGGTGATCGGCGGAAGGTCCGCTTCGGTAACCGTCAACGACGGGCCGCTCGGCTCCAGGGTGGGCAGCCCCGGGTAGGTTGGCCGGAACACCGGGCGCACGGGTGCGGGGACAGGAACGATCTGTTCGGGCGACTCGGTTACCGGAACCGATCCCCCGCCGGGCAGGGTCAACGGCGGCGGCCCGTCGGCGGCGATGGCCAGGGTCAGTCCTCCCAAGAGCAGGCCTAGCGATCGGGTGGCCAGCTTCCGAGACATGGCCTTCTCCTTTATTCCTTTGGATCGGTCGGCCGACCGGACCTCAACGTCCCTCTTCTTCATCAATCGGCCCGACTTTCTCCGCGATTGAATGGATTCAAAGGCGCGATGATTGGATTGTGCCGACTGTGTCGCGTCGTTACCATTGACCCGCTCGATCGGAATTCCGCGTTTTGGGGGCCAATGGTGATGTGCAGGAAGGCGGAGACGGCGATCATCACAGGGGCCTCCAGTGGACTCGGCGCGGAACTTGCCAGGCAACTCGCGGCGCGAGGGGTGGCCGTCGGTCTGACCGCCCGCCGCGCCGAGGCACTGGACCTCCTGGCCAACGAGATCCAGAGTCAAGGTGGTCGAGCCGTTTTCGCGACGGCCGACGCGGGCGACCCGCTTGCGACCTGCGCGGCAATTCGAACCTTGACCGAGACGCTCGGGCCGATCGATCTCTTGATTGCCAACGCGGGGGTCGCCCTGCCCTCGCCAGGCGGTCGGTTCTCGGCCGAGTCACTCGACGGCATGGTTCGCGTCAACCTGATCGGCGCGGCCTATGCGATCGACACGGTCTTGCCGTCCATGATCGAACGAGGTTGTGGGCAAATCGTCGGCATCAGCAGCCTGGCGGCGTATCGGGGGCTCCCTGGCTCGGTCGGCTATAGTGCGAGCAAGGCGGCCTTGACCTCGATGCTCGAAGGTCTGCGAGCTGAATTACGTTCTAAAAAGATCGCCGTCACCGTGGTCCACCCTGGTTTCATCCGCACGCCGATGACCATCGGATCATCCGAGCCCCAGCCGTTTCTGATGAACGCCGACCGCGCCGCGAGGATCATCCTGAAAGGCGTGGCCGCCCGCCGTGCTCAGATTTCGTTCCCTTTGCCGACCGTCACCCTTGCAACCTTGGGCCGCTGGCTGCCCACGGGGATCTCTGATCAATTGACTCGGTTGATCATTGATTCATGATTATGACGTGCTTCTCACGCCCTACAAAACCAACCGAGTCAATCCTGTGGGTGATTTCAATAACTCGCAGCGGGAGGCCGGCCAGCGATGATCTGGCGAAGTTCGCCGACGATGCCGGCAGGGACGCCGATCAAGGTGGCTGACGCGGTCTTGACGAATCGGTTGTCGCCTGAGTTCTCGTAATATTCGCGCGGCTTTGAGAACAAGGGGTGGCGATCCACGACCGTGATTCCTTGGGTGGGCGGGACCTGAACGACCGTGGAGGGGCCGCCCAGTTCGGTGCTGAGCGCGGGCTCGGCCGAGGCCAGAGTGCCTGGCCGCCGCAGGGAGGTTCCTTGACATCCCGACCCAATCAAGGCTGTGAGGAGGATCGGGGCGAGCCAGCGAATCCCACGCATTTTCCATCTCCATCCTTTCCAGCTCTCGACGATCCGTCATCGTCCAAGGGATCGGGAGCCTTCGGACTCAAGCCTATCGCGCCAATGGGGGCGGGTCGGAAATTAGCGAGGCATGGGTCGTCCGAAGATGACTGACCAATAGGGTGTGCCGTTCTTGGCAATCGCGTAGCCAACGCCGATCCGGCTAAATTTGCCGATCACGTTCTGTTTATGCGGGGCGCTGTCGAGCCAGGTTTCGACCACTTCGGCACCGGTCGCCTGCCCAGCGGCGTCGCTCTCGCCGAGGCTCCGGTATCGAAGCCGCTGTTTCTGGATGCGATCGAAGGGGGTGAGGCCGTCGCTGTCCTTGGGGGCGAGTTTGGCGGCGGCAGCCATGTCGTGCGCATGGCGCTGGGCGACCTCCGCAAGTTTGGGATCAAGCGTCAACGCGGGTTGCTTGGCGTCGGCACGGGCCTTGTTCAAGGCGTCGATCAAGCCTTTGCTGGCTTCTTCGGGATCGAGCTTGGGGAAGGCCGAGCCGAAATCGACGCACCAGTACCAGGTTCCGTCATCATCAGCCGCGCGAGCGACGCCGACTTCGGCGAAGTCGCCCAGAATGTTCTTCTTGTGGGGCGGGCTATTCATCCAGGAGTCCATGACCTCTTCAACGGTCCTCTGGCCGGCGGCGACGTTCTCGCCCACGCGCTGATAATGGTAATCCGCGCGAGCGACTCGTTCGTCGGGGGTTGATTTGTCGCTGCCTTCGTGCGTCATCGTCTCATGCTCGGCCATGTCCTTAGCGTGCCCCTTCGCGGCGGTTTTGAGCATCGCATTGGCCTTGAGCGGAGGGAGGTCCGCCTTGGCGCGTTCGCGGTTGTGGGCCGCGATCAAGGCCGTGACCAGCTCGGAATCCACAGGTTCAGGCGCATCATCGTCGGCTTTGTAAACGCGGGCGGCCAGGCTGACGGCCATCAAGGGCGTCACGAAGAAGCAGACCAAAGAAATGACGATCAGTCGCATGGCAAAGTCTCTCGGAATCCATGATGTTGAGATGACCTGATATCAAACTGCAAATCTCGTTCCAGCCCTTGATTTCGGCCGCCCCTTGTGATGCGGGGACGGCCCCTTTAGGATGCGCTTCATTCCCTTCCGGAGTCGGACGGGAACCGGCCAGACGATGCCCTACGCCTTTTGCTCCAGAACCAGACAAGGAGACCAGTCCGATGCGGAGACTCGCCTATATCATTGCGTTGGTCGCGATCCTGGGAATCGCGCCGACGTCGGCCCTGGCTCAGACCAAGATCGACCTGCGCACGACCGAGGGGGTCACGCTGGTCAAGGGGCAGTGGCGTTATCACGACGTCAAGATTGTCGAGGTTGATGGCGTGGGTCCGCCCCCGGAACGAAAGAAGATCAAGACTTATAACATTGAGCCCCACGCCGAGAAAGCTGACTACGACGATAGCGACTGGGAGGCGATCGACCCAACCACGCTCAAAGACCCGCGCTCGAACGGCCAGATCTGTTTCTGCTGGTATCGGATCAAGGTCACCCTTTCCGAAGCGGCCGACGGCAAGGCCGTCCATTTCGTGACTACGGTGGACGACTACGGCGAAGTCTGGGTTGACGGCCAGTTGCCCCGCAAGGTCGGCCAGAACGGCGGTGCCGTCGTCGCGGGTTTCAACGCCCCGAACCGGGTCGAGTTGAAGAACGCCAAGGCGGGCAAGACCTATTCGATCGCTGTCTTCGGCATCAACGGCCCGATCTCCGCGGCGCCTGGAAACTGGATCTTCCTGCGCGATACGTTCCTGGAGATTACTGAGAAACCGTAGCCGTTCGGTCTGTGAAAAACGCTTTTATGAGGTTCCCGACAAAAGTCCGTCGGCACTATCTCACAGCACATCTCCCATCGCGGACAGTTTTAACCGACGGGTCTTGGCCCACGCGACGCCGCTCAAATGCGGCGATGTCGCCGCGACGATGGCCGCGGCGCGGTTGTTCAAGCGACCTTCGGCGGTGAAGATCTCGAACGCCGACCGGGCACGTTTCCAGGACGTCTCGGCGATCGTGGACTGATCCCAAAGCCGCTCGGCCTGACGCCAGAGCCGGTTCAAA
>JBDTIR010000054.1:0-3915 GCA_039936275.1 Isosphaeraceae bacterium
CGAGCCCTCGGAGGTCGGTCCGCTTCTCAAGCTGCGCGACGATTCCGGTCAGTTCCATCAGGACCGCCTGGCCGAGGGTGTTGACCTTCTTGCCGGGCAGGTCGAACGTGAGCACGGCGATCTTGTCGTCCCGTTCTTCCAGTTGGAATGCGCTGGCCATGGCGGCTCCTGGGTTTGAAGGGATGTTGACTTGACGTTATCTAAATGCAGTTAACTGTAAAATCGGGTTACATCGAACAATGTCGCGATAGGGATTTCTTGATTCCTCGATGTTTGGCATGCGTGGAAATTACCCAATTTCCTGAACTCTTCGAATCGTTCCGATCAGGCCGAGTCTTGGTGTTGTTTCGTAGTCATCAAGCCGGGTGGGGTCAAGACCCCATCGCCCGGCCAGGCTCATGACCGACTCCTCATCGGGCAGGCTACCGCCAGCTTCTTCAGGTCCAGCTTCGTTGATTTTTGCCCAGTGAGCCTCGATCTCGGACGCGCTTGCTCGTGGTTCATCGAAAAAGTGGAATCCAAGCTTGATCTCGTCCGGGGTCGGATCGCCAATGTTGATCAAAGTCTCCCCTGATTCACCGACGTAAGCATACGCCCTGATGATCCGGCCCTGTTCCGCCTTGGCCCAAGCGTGTAACTCAACGACGCGGTGGGTGCAATAATACTGAACGACGCCCAGCCGCTCGCTCAAGGCGGCGAGCCAAGTGGGCCACTCCGGATCACCAGTTTCCGGGATCGACCCGACGCCCCCAACGGCCAGGGTCCATCCCTGGATGGGAGGTGTCAAAAAACACTCTCCATCCTTGCCGCGCTTCCAGAGATAGGACCGCCTGATCCCCTCGGCCCACGTCGAGGGTTTTGGCTCATGTAGGTTTAAGGCGTCGGCAACGGCCATCGTGTCTTCGGTCCTGAACGCGAGCCAGGATTGCTTGTACCCGAAGGGGACAGGCTGATCCGGGATGCTCGGAGGCCCAACAGTGGCACCTACCGACCATGGAATGATCGATTTCAACCAGTCGATCAGGTGACTCATGCCGATCCCTTTGACGGCTCGTTCTCGTAAGGCATCAGGATCGCTTCGGGCTCGATGCCGGCGATGGCCGAGTAGCCGCCAGAGGCGATCGTGCGGCCGAGTTTGGTCACGGCGCGGAAGTAGGAATCGCTCGGACGCTGGCCGGTGAGCTTGCGCTGAAGGTCCTGGCACAGGATGTCAGCGGCCGACTGGACGATCTCGTTGCTTTGGCGACTGGCCCAGAGACTCGTGGCGAGCATGATGATGTTGTCTTGCAAGCGGGACGACAGCTCGGACATCCGGCACTGGCGGTCGGCGAGTTTCAGTTGGTGCTTGGTCATCACCGAGCTGATCTCGACCGGGGCCTTGCTGAGTTGGTCGGACGCGAACTGGGCGTGCGACTTCAAGGTTTCCGGCATATCTGGCCAGGAGGGATGACGGCGGCCGGCGAGCATCTGGCCTGCCCGCCATTTGGCGTAAGGGGCCAGAACGTGGCGCAAGGCCCAGGCGTGCGCGGGGTTAGCCATGTTCGGGTTCTTAATCCCAGAGGCTTGCAAGGCGCGGCCGATCGGCTCGAAGTAGGTTTTGCCGTGCTCCTTGATCAAAGACTTGAGGAACGCCATGCCGAGCATTTCCCCTTCCCCTTCATAGATGCACGGGGCGAGATATTCATGGACGTTCTCTCCAAAGAGATGCCCTTGCAGGAAGGCTCGGCCGCCGTGGGTCTTCATGAACAGCTCGATCGACGCTTCTTTCTGCGCTTCGCTGCCGAAGATCTTGGCCATGATGCATTCCATCTCGCCGCGATACCCTTGATCGAGCAGCCACGAGCACCAGGCAACCAGGGCGTCACAGCCGACGATCAGGGCCGCCAACCGGCCGATCCGGCGCTCGACGAGTTCTCGGGTTTCGATCGCCGCGCCGTAAGTTCTCCGGAAGTGGGCCCAGGGGAGCAGGTTTGCCATCATCACCCGCATGGTGCCGGCGGCGTTGGCGCAGAGAGCCACTCGGCCGAGGTTCAAGCCGTGATAAGCGATCGTCAGGCCGTCGCCACGGACCGGGTGGAGCAGGTTGGCGGCGGGCACCCGGAAATCGCGGAACCGCAAACCGTTGTTGTGCGTGTGCTTGAGGGCGAAGAGGCCGTAGGTGACAAGCTGGAAGTGCTCGTTCTCGTGATCAGGGAGGTCGGTGATCAACACGGCCGGCTTGTCATTAATCAAGCAGACCAGGCCGATCGTTCGACCGGGGACGGCGTTGGTGATGAACAGTTTCTCACCATTGACCACGTAGTCGTCGCCGTCGAGCACGGCTCGGGTTCGCAAAGCGGTCAGGTCCGACCCGGCGCAGGGTTCGGTCAAGGCGAAGGCCGAGAGCCGCTCGCCGCTTGCGAGCTTGGGAAGATAATGGTCCTTTTGCTCGGCGCTGCCGAAGGTGCGCAGCGGATCAACCGCCCCGATGCAGCCGTGGACCGACGCCAGGCCGGCGATGGTCGGGTCGATCGTGGCCATGCGGGTCAGGAATGGAGCGAAGGCGGAAAAGGGTGTTCCTTGACCGCCGTATTGAGGATCAACCAAGAGACTCCAGTAACCCACGTCGGCCAGGTCGCGCAGGACCGTATCGGTAATCTTGCGGTCGTGATCGAGCACGGTGCCGGCGCGTTGGTGGCGGCGGACGACTTCGAGCGAATCCTCCATCACCTTGGCGCAGGCGGGGGGCACGGTGGGAGGCTCAGGCAGGAACAGGTCCACGGGCAGTTCGTGCTCCCAGACGGCGCGATGCACGGGACTATGGGCCGTCTGATAACGGGGGGCGAACAGGGCCTCGACCTGTTCATCGGCGCGGTCGAGCGAGCCGGTCTTGCGGGCTTCCTCGGCGCTCTTGCCCCCCATCGTCAAGGCGGCCTCAATGAACGTCTCGGTCTCGGGCTCGGGGACGAGGGCTTGGGGCTCGGGATCTTGCAGTTCCTTGCTCATGGCCTTTGGTCCTTTTTGATTTCGGAGGTTTGTTGATCGAACTTCCGCCGAGCACGCGCCGATCCCCCTAGTTGAGGTTGTCCACTGCCCGACGCTCCAGGTCAAGGGCCTCGGCGCGGCGAGGCCCCATGGTGGAATCAACCGACCTGCTGGGTGAGCAGCCAATCTTCGAGAATAATGTGCTCCAGGTACGGAGCCCGCAGCAAGGCGGCGCGCGACGGCAGCAACTGGGCGAGCCAGGCGTGGCGGTTCATCCCCTGGACGACCCCTCGGCCGAGTTCTCGGAGATACTTGTTGCTCATCTGCTTGTTGACGTTGTTGCTCAGTCGGTTGAACGTCGCCGGGATCAGGTTCGGGCCGGGGCCGACATGGATGACTGTCTCGACCCCCGCGGCGAGCGTGCCGTCGATGGCGTCCCAGAGCCGCTGAGGCCGGTCGGTCCACTGGATCAAGAGTTCCCGGCTATTCACCTCGTCATAGTCGGCCAGGCCGCTGATGCAGGAGATCACCGGCGGCGTAGGAGGTTTCGTGCCCCCCTCGGTCTTGTACAAGGCGACGGCCGTGCGGTTGGGAATGTTCCGCTGCCAGACCAGTGGCGAGTGCAACGGCGGCCAGTGGTTCGGGTTGCGCCTGAGCATCACCTTGCCGGGCAAGTAGTCGCCCATCACCTGCTCCAAACGGTCGAGCGTCCCCTCCTGGCCGAGCAAGAGGGCCGTGTTCGGCGAGAGATACGCCGAAGGACCGATCAGGCCGCCCCCTTCGTTGCGCACGGCCAGGCAGAGCCGCTCAACGTCCTCTTGCGGCAAGACCGGCGCCCGGGTGAAGAGGATGCCTAGATACGTATCGTCGGCCAACTCGGCGCAGTCGTCGGCCAGGGCCAGAGGAATCGGCAAAAGCTGGTCGAGTCGGTACATGCCGCCGAGCACCAAC